>JANOHH010000102.1:0-13729 GCA_031406395.1 Verrucomicrobiota bacterium
AACAGGATCTGCCATTCATCCAGATCGGCCTCCCCGTGGACGTCACCACGCCTTCGCTGCCCGGCAAAGTTTTCAACGGAAAGATCACCTTTATTGACCCGAACTTCGACGGGGCCACACGCTCGACGAAGGTGCGCGTCGAACTTCCCAACCCAGTGGTGGATAACCGCCGCCTGCTGCTGCACCGGCTCTATGCCGAAGGCAACGTGCATCTGGACGCGACCAAGGTGCTCACCGTGCCGCGCAGCGCAGTCATCCAGACCGGCGCGGAGGCTGTCGCCTACGTCGAACAGGGTGGCGGCGCCTATGCCAGGCGCACTCTCAAACTGGGCCGCCGGGGTGACTCATTCATCGAAGTGCTCGACGGTCTCGCCGCCGGCGAGAAGGTCGTGGTGAATGGCAACCTGCTAATGGACGGTCAGGCGGAGATGAATCGTTCGTTTGCGGCGCCCGCCGAAATGATGCCGGCCACCAACGCTCTCCCGACTGACTTGCCACCGCTGACCGACCCCCAGCGCAAAGCGGCAAATGAGTTCTTCAAACTCGCGGACGCGGTCACGGCGGCGTTGTCAGCAGATAGTTTGGAGCAATTCAATACCCAAGCAGTGAACACCCATGGCGCGGCCGGCAAATTGTTCACGGCGTTTTCGGGCAGCGAAGCCTGGCAGGCGCTGGCCAAAGAAGTGGAGGCGGGCTCCCATCTGGCCAAAGTTCATGACCTCAAGGAGGCCCGCCGCGCCTTTTATCCCTTCAGTATGGCCGTCGTGACACTGGCGCAGGCGGTGCGGCGCGCTGACCGCGAGTTCGCAACGCTCCGCGTCTTTCGTTGCCCGATGACGAAAGACGCGTTCCCCAGCGCGCCCAACCGGGGGGAATGGATTCAACTGCAGCCGGCGATTCGCAATCCGTGGTTCGGCGCCGAGATGCTGGACTGCGGCTCGGAGGTGAAGCCGTGAAAGCACCAATCCCAACGGGATTGTGCCACTCAGCCCAGGGTTGCGAGGAACGAACTACCCTGGGTCGGAAGCCAGAAGAATTAACAACCCTGAAAGGGTTGTGGCGTTGCGCGCATGACAAACGACGACGCAACCCCTTTGGGGTTGGAATTGTTTTTGCACGTTTACCCAGGGTAACTCGTTCCTCACAACCCCGGGCTTTGAGCCGGAATCCCTTTGGGATTCAGGACGTGGGATTTGGAGGTTCTCGATGATCACCCGCATCATTGAATGGAGTCTGAAGAACCGCTTCCTCGTGCTGTGCGGCGCGCTGATGTTGATTGCGCTTGGCGTGCGCGCCGTGTTCCGCACGCCGGTGGACGCGATTCCGGACCTCACGGAAAATCAGGTGCTCGTCTATGCCGACTGGATGGGGCGCAGTCCGCAAGAGGTCGAGGACCAGGTCACGTTTCCGCTTTCGACCGGCTTGCAAGGGCTGGCCGGCGTGAAGGATGTCCGTGCGACTTCGATGTTCGGTTTTTCGCTCCTCACGCTCATCTTCGAGGAGGACGTGGACACCTACTTCGCCCGGACGCGCGTGCTCGAGCGGTTGAATTATCTTCAGGCCACAATGCCCGACGGCGTGAAGCCGCAGCTCGGCCCGGACGCCACCGGCCTCGGCTGGGTTTATCAATACTACCTGCATGTGGATCCCACCAAGGCGCCGTACGGGGGTTACGATCTCGGCAAGCTCCGCGCGACGCAGGATTGGTTTGTTCGCTATCAACTCGCCAGTGTGGCGGGCGTGGCGGAAGTCGCGAGCATCGGCGGGTTCGTGAAACAATATCAGGTCGAGCTTTCTTCCAGCAAAATGCGCGCGGTGAATGTCACCCTGGGCGAAGTGATGTCTGCCGTTCAGGACGCCAATCTGAACGTTGGCGGCAAGGTCATCGAGGAAAATGGCGCGGAGTTCGTGCTGCGCGGTGTGGGCTTGATTGAAAGCACCGACGACCTGGAGCTCGTCGCGGTGAAGGCGGCAGGCGGCACGCCGATCTATCTGCGCGATATTGCGACGGTCCAGATCGGCGGGGATTTCCGGCGCGGGGCGCTCGACCTCAACGGCGCGGAGGCGGTGGGCGGAACGGTCGTAATGCGCACTGGCGAGAATGCGAAGGCCGTGATTGAGCGCGTGAAGGCGAGGATTGCGCAAATCGCGCCCAGCCTGCCCCCGGGCATTTCGATCCGACCGTTCTACGACCGGAGCACGCTGATTGACCGTACGATCGACACGCTCAAGCACGCGCTCCTGGAGGAAATCATTCTCGTGACCCTCGCGCACATTATTTTCCTGTGGCACTTCCGCAGCATCCTCATCGTCACGTTGCCGCTGCCGATTTCGATTCTGATCTCGTTCCTGCTGATGAAAGAATTCGGTATCACGAGCAACATCATGTCGCTGACGGGCATTGCCATCGCCATCGGGGTGCTGGTGGATGCGGCGATCGTGGTGACGGAAAATGTGATTCGACATTGTGAGCAGGCGGAAGAGGAGAAAAAGAGCAGAGGCGAAAAGGTGCAGGGGAGCTGGGGAGCAGAGGGGAAAGGAGGCGAGGGCGACCTCCCCTCTTCACCTCTGCCCCTTGTCCCCTCTGCCAACTCATATCGACTGACCGCGGCGGAGACATTGGAAGTAACATTAACCGCCTGCAGACAAGTCGGGCGTCCGATCTTCTTCGCGATGGCGATCATCATCCTGGCGTTTGTGCCGGTCTTCGCGCTCACGGGGCAGGAGGGCAAGCTGTTCCATCCGCTGGCGTGGACGAAGACGTTCGCGATGGTCGGTTCAACGTTGCTCGCCGTGACTCTCGTGCCCGTGCTGTGCAGCCTGCTGGTGCGCGGACCGTTTCACAGCGAAGACAAGAATCTCGTGATGCGGCTGCTGCTCAAGATTTACGATCCGGTGTTGAACTGGGCACTGCGCCATCGCAAAACCGTCATCGGCGCCGCGGCGACGTTGCTGGCGCTGGCGTTGCTCACGGCGTTTGGCTTGCCGCGCGCCTGGGTGAAGGAGATTCGCGATGCCGGTTGGCCGAACACGGCGAATTTGGTTCAGGGCTTCGGCAAGGAATTCATGCCGCCCCTCAACGAAGGCAGTCTGCTTTACATGCCCGTCATGTTGCCCAAGACCGGCCTCTCCGAGATCCAGCGAGTGATGGCGTGGCAGGACAAAGTGTTGGCGGCCATCCCGGAGATCGAAACCGTCGCGGGCAAGTCAGGCCGCTTCGAGACCCCCACGGATCCGGCGCCCACCGAGATGTTGGAGACCACGATCACGCTCCGGCCGGAGTGGCTGCCCACGAATCGCACCGTGCTCGGGTTCATCAAAATTCCGCGGGTCGTCCGCAACCCTGCTTGGCGCGAAGGCATGACCGTCGAGAAACTCAAAGCTGAGCTCAACGAAAAAATGAAGGTGGTGCCGGGGTACGTGCCGGCATTCTTGCAGCCGATTGAAAACCGGATTCTCATGCTCTACACCGGCATCCGCGCCCAGGTGGGCGTAAAAATATACGGCGACAATCTGGAAGCGCTCCAACGCAAGGCGTACGAAGTCGAGGCCGTGGTGAAGCAAATCCCCGGCGCCTCCGGCGTGTCGCCGTCGCGCGTGCAGGGCAAACCCTATCTGAACGTAAAAGTGGATCGCCGGGCGCTGGCGCGTTACGGCTTGAGCGCGCGCGCCGTGCTCGATGCCGTGGAAGTGGCCATCGGCGGCAAGAACGTGAGTGTGACGGTCGAAGGCCGCGAGCGGTATCCGATTCAGGTCCGGCTCGAACGCAGCGAACGCGACGACATCGAAAAGCTGGGGCGGATTCTGATTGCGGCACCGAACGCGATGGCCGGAGGCGGCCAGGAAACCGCGGCGAGCGGCGGGGGCGGGGTTGCAGGTGGTGGCGGGATGGGCGGTGCGGGCGCAAGTCCGGCGGCGAGTGCAGCCGGCGCGAGCGGCGGTAGTCCAGCGCTCACTTATATTCCGTTGGCGATGGTGGCCAAGATCACCCGCGAAATCGGAGCGAACGAGATTGCCAGCGAGAACGGACGGCTGCGGGCCTACGTTCAATCCAATGTGCAGGACCGCGACCTTGGCGGCTTCGTGAGCGCCGTCGAATCGGCGATCCAGAAACTGGATTGGGGCAACATGACCTACCAGATGACCGGCGAATACGAGAACCAGCGGCGGTTCACGAAAACGATGCAGGTCGTTTTCCCAGCCGTGCTGCTGATCATCTTCGTGATGCTTTACATGGTTTATCACAGCGCCTTGGAGGCCGCGCATGTCCTGCTGGCCGTGCCGTTCGCCTTGAGCGGCGGGGTGTTTCTTCAAAAGCTGCTCGGCTACAACTTCAATGGCGCGGTGTGGGTCGGTTACATCGCGCTGTTCGGAACGGCGGTCCAAACCGGCGTGGTGATGGTCGTCTATCTCGAAGAGATGGTGAAAAAACGCATGGCCGAACGCGGCAGCGCGTTCAACGCCGCCGACCTCGTCCAAGCCGTGAAAGATGGCGCCCGGCTGCGGCTGCGGCCGAAGGTGATGACCGTGGCGACCATCGTGGCGAGCCTGTTGCCGATCATGTGGAGTCATCGGCAAGGCGCGGAAGTGATGAAGCCGCTGGCGACGCCGGTGATCGGCGGCATGCTGAGCAGCTTGATCCACATCCTGATTGTGACGCCGGTAATTTTCTGCTGGCTGCGCGAGCGGGAGCTGAGGAAGCCACCTCCACCGGCTGAGAGATAAACTTCCAGCAGCCGGTGCCGTTTGATTTTTTGCCCCAACGCCGCACTCGGCAGGACAAAGGGCCATGCGAAATCTGGGACTTACTTCGATGCGAGCCGGATGGTTCCATCCCACGCCTCGGCGGGGTTGGTGCGGGCGCGGGTCTTCTGAATTTCTTCCAGATAGAATTGTGCGGGGCCATCCTTGCCGCCGCGTTGCTCGATCACCCGGCGGAGCAGAACCTCCGCGTCATCAAATTCACGTTGCCCAAACTTTTCCAGAGCCCGGGCAAAGGTGCTTAGCCAGACGGGTTCGGGCGTAAAGTTTTCCGTGCGTCCCAGCACTTCGTAAACCCCCACCGGCTGGGCTTTGCCGGCGACAATGAATTTTCCGACGGCGCGAAGCTTGATGTCGGCACTGAGCTGGCGTTGCGTGAACTCGGAGATCAGGATGTCCGTGCCGAGGTATTTGTTCAGTCCTTCCAGCCGCGAGGCCAGATTCGTCGTGTCACCGATGACTGCATAATCAAACCGAAAGTCTGACCCCAAGTTGCCCGCCAGAACCAACCCGGTACTGATGCCAATGCGGGTGTGCAGCCGGCGTCCCGCTACCTCCAGGCGGCAGGCTTCGTTCATGTCCAAAGCCGCCTGCACCGCCTGCTCGGCGTGTTTGGCTTCCGGCCACGGTACGCCCCAGGCCACCTGCACGGAATCGCCCATGTATTTGATGATGGTGGCATTTTGCTGCAGAATGAAGCGTGTGGTTTGATTGAAGTAGGTGGTGAGGATCTTGGAAACTTCCGCGGGCGCAAGCGTTTCGGACATCTTCGTAAAACCTTCGAGGTCCGTAAACATCACCGTGGCTTCGACTTCCTGGCCGCCGAGCGAAAGATCAAAGTCACTGTTGGCAATGCGCTCCGCCATGTAGGGCGAAAGGTAGGAGGCGAAGGCCTTGCGCAACTGCCGCTGCCGCCGGCGCTCGACGGTATATTGAAAACCCACCGACCAGACCAACGCCACCGAGGTCTGGGCCACCGCAGGCGTCAGCCAGGAGAACCAGACGTGCTGGCGCATCTGGAGGTAAGCGGCCAGCAACCCAAGGAAACTGGCCCCGACCACCGCCGCGCCCGCAGCCCATGCCGGGCGCAAACGCATTAAAGCCGCACTGATCAGCAACCCCCAGAAGACAATCACAAGTGTTTCGAGGGATGGACTTAGACGGGTCATCCAATCCCCGCGCAGGAGATTGAGCAACGCGAAGCTGTGGATGGCTGGACCGGAAGAGAACCCTCCGCCGAAGCGAGAGTAAGGGCTCAGGAACTCTTCGCGTTCGGCACCGGCGCTCCCCACCGACGGGCGCGAACCCACCACGACAATCTTGTCGCGGAAGTAATCCTTAGGCAGACCGTCCGCTTGAAGGGCATGATCAAAGTTCACGACGACCAGTTTGTCCGGGGCGCAGTAATAGTTTAGCCAGCGAGGCGCAAGGCGCGATTCCGACTTGCGAATCGCGGTCGCATTGAGCAATGACGCGGCGAGCCAGCCGGCCGAAGGATACTCTTCCACCCCGGGGTCCAGTTGCCGAATCGCGAAATCCGGGTCGGGCGTGATCTTTGCCAGCCCCCAACCGGCAGCGGCTTGAGCCAGGGGAGAAATCGGCGGGATGGGGCTGTCCAGCGTCAGATTACCCTGTCGCTGCTGCACGTAGTCGGCGACCAGCACCACCCGGTTATGCCGGCGGATTGCCTCTGCGAACTCCCAATCTACGTTGGTGTCCGGGCTGAACTGGTCGAAAAGAATATCGTATAGAATGAGCTTCGCGCCCTCCTGCGTGAGCCGCAGCAAGAGTTCCGTATGGAACCGCCGATCCAAGGGCACATCGGTCGGCTGTCCCAGGTCTGCCTTCACCTTGCTGTCGAGATAGACAATGACCAACTCGCCCGGCACACCCCCACTGGAAAGCAGAAACGGCAGGTCATAGCTTAGCCGCCCCAAATCGTCGCCCACCGGCAGCAACAGCAATCTTCCGACCAGAATCGTGAGCGCCGCCCCGCCGAGGTACCCGGTCCACAGGGACCGCCGCTTTCGTTTGGCAGGAAGGCCGTCCATTTAAAAGTTGAACCCCAACCGCGCCACATACACCCGCTCACGTGGCAACTCCGAATAGAGGTTGAGCGGATTTAGGTGGTAATCCGTGTCGTTGAGATTCATCACCCCCACGCTGAATTCGCCGTGCTGCCGTTTCAGCCGGTAACCGATGAAGATGTTTGCCTGGAAGAAATCCGCTGAAGCCAGGGCGGGGGTGTACCCGAAATTGTCCTGGTGATACCACTCGACGTCGCCGCGGGCGAAGAATCCGGACGGATGATTGAACAGCACGAACACCATCGCCCGTTGCAGGTTGGCGCTTTCCTGCCGGTCGGCCCCGGCATACACCGCGGTGGGAATGTCAGGCAAGGTGGAATGCAGTTCGGAGCGGGTGAACCGGTACTGCGCGCCCAACGACCAGTTGCCCGCGATGAGTTGGTTGACCGTGGCGGCAACCGAAAATTCATCGTAGCTCAATTGCTCCGGGGTCGAAGACGGTAAAACGGAGGGCGGTGGCGGTGCGGCGCCCGAAAAATCAAACACGCCGATTTGCCGGCTCACCTCCGAACTTAAAAACTCCGCCTGGATGCCGAGATAGGTGCGCGTTTTGAGCTTTAGATCAAGCGCGGCGCCCGCGATGTCGTAGGTCGGGACGGAAACGGAACCGACGATGGATTCCGGCATGATCGTCCGGAAGGATTGGTTGAAGCCGGCCAGCTGGGTCGGTTCGAGGCGGAAGCTTTCGTCGAAGCTAACGCCGCCCAGCGCCTGAGCGTAGATTCCCCGCACAGTGACTTCCCACAACGGGCTCCACACCAGCGCAGCTTTGGGACTCAGGCGGTCCTGGGTGGCTTCGCCTGCGGAAACCGGGGCCTGGCGATAGTTCTCGGGGAACGTGATCCAGTCGTAGGTCAGGCCGGCGGTGAGCCAGAGGTCGCTGACGAGTTCGTAGGTCAAGTAGCTGTAGCCAGACAATCGTTGGAAATCGGATTGAATATTGGCGGCGGCGGGCGGGTTGTTGAAGAACGGGACGAGGTTGGTGTTGACGCTCGCGGACAAGGTGAGCTCATTGGCCGCGTTGAAGGTGCCTCCCTGAAAACGGCCGCCGCCCACCAGGTTGTACCGCGGCCCTTGCATAATCTGGTTCAACTCGCCGGTGTAGATCTCGAACTCGTTTTCGTAGGCAACATTAAACGGGAGCTGATTGGCAAAAACAACGTTGCCGCTCGCGTTTGTAGTCAGGATAAGTCTTGCAACATCCGTGTTGCTGAATTGTTGCTTGTTCTCGAGTCGGCCACCCAACAAGAGTGTATGAACGCCCGGAGACCATTCATGGTGATAGCCAGCCACCGTGATCGGCTTCTGAGTTTCACTGAACGTGAAGTTCGTCTGCACGACGCCCGGCGCGTCCGGGTTGTAGTACTGAAAATTGTCGCCCGAATGATAATCCTGATATTTGACCAGGAGCAGGACGGAATCGTGCGGCGTGAGTTGATACTTGAGCGTGGTGTACCATTCGAGGCGGTCCAATTCGTTGTTTGGACGAACGCCGTCGTTGTGCTGGTAGTCAAGGTCGAGGGCATAACTGAAATTTCCTTCCGTGCCAAACTGCGAGGCCAGTTCCCGCACCTGTCCGTCGCTGCGCACCGAGGTGGCGGAGCTTAAACCCAGTTGATTGCCCTCGAACATCCGCGAGTATTCGAGTTGTGAAACGCCGACCGATAAATTGCCGCCCCCGACCGGCGCCAGGAGGTTGGCCAGCAGCAGTTCATTGAACCATGCCGTTTCGAGGCGCAGATTGAACCGCGTGGGGTCGCGCAGCGCGTCGAAACTTTCGGCCAGAAACAAGTGCGCCGAGTGATTTGCATAATCATAAGTCACCGCCCGCCCTGCCTCGTGGGCGCTGACCTCATCCATCCCGGCGCTTGAATAAATCGTCGCCAGGCTCGAACTCCGCACCGCGTGATCCTGGTCGAGCATCAGCCGCGAGCGATACACCCGCCGGTTGTCGTTGAGGGCCGACGATTTTTCCAAATCATCCACCGCCTCGTTGAACCGCAGTTGCTGGCGCAGCAGCAGCGCCGAATAGAGCCACGGTGTGGGATCAGCGGCGTCCAGCCGTTTGGCCAGCTGCAGCTCCTTCTGCGCGTTCCCCGCGTCCTTGAGGTGATCGAACGCCTTGCCCAGATAACTGTGCAGCACCGACCGGTTCGGCTCCAGCGCTGCCGCGGTTTCCAAATCACCCCGCCCGCCCTGGCCGTCCCCGGAGCGGATGCGAACCAGTCCGCGCCCCAACCAGCCGTTGCCCAAGGAACTGTCCAGGTTGATCGCCGTCTGTAAGGAATGGGTGGCTTCGCTTAACCGGTTGTCCGCTGCGGCGAGAAAGCCTTTCAACACCCAGGCCTGCGCGTTGCGCGGCGAAAGCTGGAGCGCCTGATCCAGCGCCGCCCGCGCCCGGGCGATTCTTCCGAAACTGAATTGCAATTCCGCCACCCGCTCCCAGGCAAAACCAAAGTCGGGCGCCGTTTCCGTCGCCGCCACCGCGGACGCCAATGCGTCGTCCAGTTTGTAAAGCGATTGCTGAAGATACGACCGCGCCAGCCACGCGGTGGCGGTGGCTGGGGCGTTCGTTGCTCCGAAGGGACGCAAATTGACGGCAGCGATGACTTCACGCAGCGCGCCGACCAACGCCGGGAGCGTTGATGCCAAGTCCAACTGTTGCTCCGCCTGCGACACCTGTCCCGCCGACAACAGCAACGTGGCGTGGAATACATGCTCGGCCTCGCTCTGGGGCACGCGACCCGCTGGATAATTCCTCAACGCCGCTGGCAGATCGCCTTGCCGATAATCGTCCAGGGACAATGCCAACGCGGATTGTTCCGCTGCCGTCAGCGGCAAATCGTCCAAGTGGAGCACGCCGGGATAGTAAAGCCACCACTGGACGACGCTCACCGCCTGGATAACAGCGGTCTTGAACGGAGGTTGACCGGCTTGCGCCGCGCCCTGCTCACCGGCGGCGAGAACTACCGTGCCCAGCGGGTTGGATAATTCCACCTCGCCGTCGAACACATCGAAGACGCTGCGGCCACCCGGCTCGATGGTGACGAGAAATTCGGTTCCCCGCGAAGCGGCTACGACATGGGGCGTTTGAATAAGAAATTCGCGCGGCTTGTCGCGCGTAAAGAAGTAGATGGCTCCGCTTTTCAAATCCAGCGTGGCCTTGGTGGTGGTGGCGCGCGGCGGGAGAATTTCCAGCGTGGTCAGTTCGTTGACCCGCAACCGGCCCAACTCCGCCAATTGAACCGTGGCGCGGCTCAAGGCTTTCGTGCGCAAGCGATCCGCGACGTTCAGCGGCTGGCCCACGACCGCGTTCGTCCAGTCGGCTTGGGCCGGCGCAAAATTCACCGTGCCTTCCTTGCCGATTATCTCGCCCTGGGGTGACGCCGCGGCGGTGGCAACGGTGAGGAAGGGCGTAAGCACCCACAAAATAATCAGCGGAGTCCGGCGGCAGGTAATTTGAAGCTGTCGTCCATGATCAAATAACCCGCAAGCTATTTCCCCAGCCAGGATGCCCGCGCCAGCCGATTGGCAGCCCACCCCGCGGTTTCGGCGAGGCACGCTCAAGTTTCACCTCTGCCCGCCATTGGGAAGAATTCCTTCTTGTCAGGCGGGGTTGTTTGAATCATAATGATGGCGAATTCTAAGACTCCCAAACCCGATTGCAAAACTTTTTCCAGAGACAATATGAAAGCTACCATGTTCCGCCGCCGCGATGGTCAAGCTCTTAGAATAATGTTGGGGCGGGAAAACCCCATGCATCGCACGGGGTATCTAAGTATTTTTTGGCAGGCTGCATTTTTCCTGCTCATCGCAGGGCTCGGTAGGTTTTCTGCATCCGCCATCTGCTTGCCCGCGCCCGCAGGTTTGGTTGACTTTTGGCCCGGAGAGGGAAACGCCAATGACCTCCTCGGAAACTACAACGGCACGTTGCTAAACGGTACATCGTTCGCGCCCGGACGGGTCGGCAACGCGTTCAGTTTTGATGGTACCAACGACCTGGTTCTGATCAATGCGCCGGCGTTGACTCTGCCGTGGACCGCAGAGTTTTGGGTCAACCGTCAGCCGTCGCCGGAGGATTCCGCGGTCTTGTTGAGTGATACCAACGCGGCGTTGAAGCTGGAGCAGTATCCCAACACCAAGCAAGTGGGGATCACACGCTGGAGGGTGCAGGATTACTCATTCAACTACACCATGCCCATCGGCGTATGGACGCACCTGGTCTTTGTGGGGACTGCCAATAACACGGCGCTTTACACCAATGGAAGTTTGCAGGGCAACTTGGCGGTGGGAATCTCACTCCCGCGCACCACAATGGGCCGGGACATCACGAATCGGTTCGTCAAGGCGCTGAAGGGCTTGGTCGATGAGCCATCACTTTACAATCGAGCCTTGACGGCCCCGGAGATCCTGGCCTTGTTTAACGCCGGCAGTGACGGCAAATGTGTTCCCCTGAATTGCCCAAACAACGACGGTTTCGCGTGCCGACAGATCATCACGGGCAGCAATATCTCAATTCCGATTTCGAACCTCGGCGCCACCCGCGAACCAGGCGAACCACTGCACGGCGGGATTTCGTGCAGCAATTCACTCTGGTATTCGTGGACCGCGCCTGCTTCCGGCGGCGTTGTCGTCGAAGCAACAGGGGGCTTCGACTTCGCCAGCCCGATTCTCGCCGTCTATACCGGCAGCAACCTCGCATCGCTCACCAATGTGGCGTTCAACTTCGCGCCGTTCTCCGGCAGCGGGTCGCCCCTCAGCAAGGCGCGCGCGGTTTTCACCGCCGTGCAAGGCCAGGTTTACCAAATCGTCGTGGACGGCGTGCCGACGGAATTCTTCGAGAGCCAGGGTGACCTAGCCTTCACCTTGACATTTTCTCCACCGCCGGCAAACGACCTTTTCCAAAATGCCACGTTGATCACCGGAATTTTTTACGAAAAAACCAATGGCACTTTCATCGGTGCAAATCGCGAAGCGAGTGAACCTGCTCACGGCACGAGTTACGCACAGACGCTCTGGTGGAACTGGACCGCACCGACCAATCTCAACGTGAGCGCCATTCCAATTCGGCTGACCGCCGATGCTGTCAGTTTTCCGCCATTTTTCGGAGTTTACACCGGTGGCACCGTCGGGGCACTGACGCCAGTGACCATTTCTCAGTCGGCCGATGGCATGACTCAAACGGCGACATTCTCCGCCATTCCCGGCACGGCCTATCGCATCGCACTGGCCGGATTTCAGAACGACACCAACACCATCCTGCCGCTCTTCGGCAACGTCCGCTTCCGGCTGAACACCCGCGCCCTGGCCCTCAGCATCCAAAACCTTTCCAGCACCACGCCGCCGCCCCCGGCGTTGACGTTTACCGCGACGGCCCGGGTTGAGAATCTCGGTTCCGCTCCGAGCCGTCCGATGCGGGTCCGAACAACGGCGGTTCCTGGCATCAGCATGCGTGGCGGCTTCATCAGCGGCATCGAGAACACCAACATCGCGCAGGGCAACTGGCTTTTGCCTTCCCTGGCGCCCGGTCAAAATACCAACCTGCCTATCGCGGGAATTACGCCCGCACCGACCGAAGTGCAACCCGGAATTTCCTCGGCGGAAGGTTATGGCGTTTACGCAGAACTGCAGGAGCAAACCGACGCCAGCAGTTGGGCAACGATTGACCAGGCCTTGGTGCTTTACGGCACCTGGCCCAACTTGAATGGTTTGCCGGGCCCCGGCGGCGGCGTGATTCGGTTGGATCCGGATTACCTCGGTCTGTCTTCGTTCAACCCGCTCCAAAGCGTGATCGCCGTCGGGCCGGCCACGGTTACCGAAGGCATGTCGGGCAACTACTGGGGCAAAGCCATTTTTAATGACGCCACGATCGTCAACTTCACAAACACTGCGTGGACGGCTTCACGCTTCACCATCGCCACCAACGGACTTTTCACCAGCGGCAATGTGACGAGCAACAGCGTAGTGACTCTCAGCGCGCCGTATTCTTCCCAGGGTCTGGTTCACAATGCCACGACCAACGTGACCGTGATCAACCTCCCGCCGCCAAGCCTCGCGAACCTGGGTTTATTGGGCAATACCGGAATCGTCTTTACTCTGAGCGGCGTGCCGGGGCGCAGCAATGTCATTGAGGCAACGACCAACCTGGCCGCGTCGGGCGTCTGGCTGCCGTTAGCCACCAATGCGCCGGCTAGCGGGCTTTCTAGTTTCACCAATTATTCCCGGACCAATTTTCCCCAACGGTTCTATCGGGCGCGGGAACAGTGAGACTCGGTTTTCATTCGACCGCGGCTGATCCAGAACAGCCATCAACCATCCGGCGAATTTGAGTCAGTCCGGGCCAGGCGGGCAGGCGGTTGCAACCCAATGGTGGCAAAGGAAAAAGACGGGACGGCATTCGCCGTCCGTTCGCTGCCCACGTAATCCCTTTTCATTCAGTTCGGATCCGGCCTGTTGGCGCGAAGACCGACGACTCACCCCAGGGTGTAGTCCGGTGTTAATGCGAAATTGCAAAAACCTTTGCTGCGTTGCCCGCCGCTATCAAAGGTGAAAATCCGCGCGTGACTTTGGCGCTGGGAACTGGAATATTTCCGCCCGCATTATGAAAATATCACTGCTGATTTGCACATTAGGCTTGGGGTTGGGACTGGTCGCCGCCTCCGCCGACGAACCGAAGACCGCCAAACCTGAAACCAAACCCGATACCAAAACTGTGAACACCAACGAAGTCGCTGTCCTCAAAACCTCCGAGGGGGAAATGGTCCTCGAATTCTGGTCCGATGTCGCGCCGGGCCATGTCGAGAATTTCAAGAAGCTGGCGAAGCAGGGCTTTTACGACGGCACCTGTTTCCATCGCGTCATCAAGGGCTTCATGATCCAGG
>JANOHH010000117.1:0-3007 GCA_031406395.1 Verrucomicrobiota bacterium
GGCATGATGCTGAAAGACCAAGCCAGAAAAGTCGCGTAACCGAACACGCACGTGGGGGCAGGACGGCAGTCCAAAGCCGTCCTGCCCACCAACCAACCAAAGCTACGAAGTCAGTAAACCAGAAACGCCCAGAGTGCGACGGCAGCGATTTGCATTTTACGGAAGTGGCTTCAGGTGGCCTCTACGGTCCAGCATTGTTACCGGGACTCGGTGGTCTTCTTCGGCTGGCTAAATTCCGGGTGTTGATCTGTGCCGGTTGTGGATTGACCCGCTTCTATGCCGAACGGCATGCGTGCGCCAAATTACAAAGCGCCAGGGTGTGGCGGCGCGTTGTGAAAACATAAATCATCTCCAATACGGCACGCTCGCCTTTGTCGTGGTTCTGGCGACAGCTTTGCCCCTAACCGTCGGCGGCTAATTCACCAATTTAAAACCGCACTATAACTTTGCCCAGGGCGAGGGCAGAGCGCGGCGGGTTGCGTCTCAAAGCTTGGTTTGTTTCGCGCTGTGACCGTACCAAAGCCCTGACAGCAGCAGCGCCACCGAGCAGGCGCCGGTGAAATAGATCAGGAATGGCGCGGGCAACATGAACCAAGCACCCACGGCAGCGGCGGCGGACAATCCGCTGCTCATGTAGCAGTAGAACGCGCTCGCTCGGGCGCTCTGGGCGCTCTTTTCGAGCAGCAGATGCAGGGCGCGCTCGTTGCGCTCCAGAGCTACGGAACAACCCGGGGAACAAATCAAACGGGCGGCCGTTGGGGATTGCACACAGTCGGCGCAGAGGGCGCGCCCGCAGTAGGCACAAATGGCAACGGCTGCGACCGAGTGGTTGAGGCATTTCAGAATGATGGGGGCGGCCGGCTGGGGGCGCTTTTTCGGGAGTCTTATTGCGACCTGCCGAAGCGCATCGTGAAGCCATTACTTCACTTTTTCACCCAGCCGCCGAGGGCTTGCACCGGCGACATGCCGTTTGCAACCGTGACCCAGGTGACGAAGGCAAGTCGCTTGGGGGCGGTGGCCACGTCAGAGCTCAATGTAATCGTGGCTTGGAAATCCGCGCCCTGCTGACTGGCCGGCACTTGGGATAGCGCGATTACAACGAAATCATGGGCCAATCTGCTACCACGATTCTCGCCCGCTTTGACGTGAGAAATCAGGTCGCAACCCAGCAGGGCCGCGTGAAATTCCCAGGCGGGGGCAATGCGATTGGTGGTCGGCTGAAACTGCAGGGTCCATCGCTGGCCGTCCTCGGATCGCGCGCTTAAAACGCCAACGGATTTGACGGGAGGGCGCGGCAAGTCAGCGTACTTCGACCAACCACGCCATTCACGGCCTTCCCATACGAATCCGGGAGTGTAAACAGAGCGACTGCGCCAGTGCGCGGCATAATCGCGTTGGCGTTCCGAGAAATTTGCTTGAGCGAATGGATCTTTCCAACCGAGGTAATCCCAATAATCCACATGGAACGCGACGGGCACGAAGGCTTTCCAAAGTTTCGGGTTGTCCTTCAGGCGCGACATCCACTCATCGGCAGGTGGACAACTGCTGCACCCTTCGGAGGTATAGAGTTCCAGCAACGGCGTCTGCGTCGGTTCGCTGCGAAATTGAAAAAAATCGGCGCGCGCGAGCCGGGCGATGCCCAGACAAAACGAACCGAGTAATAAAAGGCGAAGGATTGATCTGGGCATCGGATTCAAGGCGTCACCACGCGATAGAAGCTTTGTGCCGAGGGCGCATTTGTGTGACGAAAGGTCGTGGCGTTCGTCGGGCCGGGGAGCGTTTGGAGTGTGGTCCAATTCACTAGATTGGTTGAATTCAACACGCGATAGCTGCGTCCGGGTTGGGTTTGAAATTTGAACTCAAAATCGGCGCCGATGCGACGGGGAGCGTTCAGTAGCGCGGGAACGATCGCCGATTGCACAGTATCAATGACGGTGCGAAAGCCGGCGAGCGTCGCGTTAAAATCGGTCTGGCCGTAACCAAGATGATTGACGAGCACCTGCCAGGACGGATGGCTGGGCGAGTTGGTAACGCAGTTGATGACGGCAAAAATCGGCTGCCCGCTGTTCTGAAAAGCGAAACGGACGGGACTGTTGCCGGGCACGCCGTAATCGTTGAAAACCGGGTTGAAACTTTGCTGCGTAATGAAGGCATCCGTCTGCGCCTGATAGAAGGAGGCAGATTCCTGATTGACCGCGATGTGCAGCACCGGCACGCCGAATGGATTGCCGCCGCGCGCCGCATACCAATCCACGATGCTGGTCTTAACCTGGGGCGCCGCGGCAACGCAATACGGGCACCACACGGCGAACCATTCGAGGAAGACGATGCGTCCGGCAAAGTCTTGAATCCTGGCCGGTGACCCGGCCGGAACCACCACGCCGTCCGGGCGCGTGAATGATTGCCGCGCGATGAAGGTGAGATTCGTCACCGGATCGCCAACTTGATAGAGCGCGGCGGGGGCGGTTGCACAACCGAGCGCGATGGCCAGCACCAGCAGGAATGGGTGCAACCCCGGTCGGGCAATATGGAAAGTGGATGGATTTTTCATAAAATGATTACCGATTTCAGAATATCATGGTCCAAGCGGCTTGAACCGAAACCCAGTCGCGGTCCCGGTAGAGATTGGTGAAAGGGCGCGTGCCGACCTCGACGGGTTGGTAGTCCGCGATGATGGGCGCGACGGAAACGCTGAACGAGGACACGTCGCCGACATAGCGGAGGCCGAGGCCGACCTGCCAGGTTTGCAAACCGGGGGCCGCGGTGGAGATGTAGGCGGAATTCTCAATCTCGCCCGTGTCGTGATAATAGAGGCCGGAAAGGTTCACGAGCCAACGCGGGGCGATTTCATATTCGAGCGTGGTACCGACATACCACGCGCGCAGCGTCGGATTCTCAAAGGTGTAACCGCCCGCCGTGCGCCAGACCCAGCGTTCGCCCAGCGCGACATTCACGGAGCTGCGATACGCGTAACGGGTTTCCCGGCCCGTGGTGAAGACGAGCTGGA
>JANOHH010000209.1:0-4453 GCA_031406395.1 Verrucomicrobiota bacterium
GGGATTGCGCGCCTCAATACCAATGGCACGGTGGACAACAGTTTCAATCCCGGCACGGGCGCTTACGGGGTTGGTTCCATCGTGGTCCAACTGGATGGGCGGGTGCTCATTGGGGGCTGGTTTCAGTCGGTGAATGGCACGAACCGCGCCGGAATAGCCCGGCTCAACGCCAATGGAAGTCGGGATGACAGTTTCAATCCCGACACTGCGCCGACTTTCTGGATTGATTCTCTGGCCTTGCAACCGGATGGCAAGGTGGTCATCGGCGGTAATTTTGCTTCGGTGGCTGGGACGAACTTCAGCGGAATCGCCCGCCTCAATGCCAACGGGAGCTTGGACAGCAGCTTCAACCCCGGCACGGTACTCACAAATCAGAGCGGCGACTATCCCATGGTCTATTCCCTCGCAATGCAAGCTGATGGCAAAGTGGTCGTGGGCGGATCATTCTCAGTCAACGGCACGAACCTGAACAACATCGCCCGGTTCAACACCAACGGCACGCTCGACGGCAGCTTCAATTCGAGTGGAGGCACTGACGGCGCTGTTTCCGCCGTCGCCGTTCAACCGGACGGGAAGTTGTTGATCGGTGGTGGTTTCACCGCCGTCCACGGCACGAATCGCAATTACGTCGCTCGGCTCAATGCCGGTGGCAATCTGGATATTAGTTTTGATCCAGGCAGCTCAATCGACAGCGGCGTCCTGACCACCGCGTTGCAACCGGATGGCAAGCTGCTGATCGGCGGGACCTTCACGACTGTCGGTGGACTCGCCCGCACCGGTCTCGCCCGCCTCAATCTGGATGGCAGCGTGGACAGCACTTTCAATCCTGACATTAAGTTTTGGGCGACCGCTTCCTACATCAAGGCGGTCGCCGCGCAGCCGGAGGGCAAGGTGCTGGCCACCGGTATTTTCATGCTGGCGAATGGCACACAGTCCGCCTCGATTGCGAGGTTCAATGCCGACGGCAGTTGGGACACCGGTTTCCAGCCTGACTTGTGGCGCTTCATTCAGCCCGGGGACTGCATGCCCAACTATGGTTGCTGGCAATCCGTCGAGGCCACCTCCGTCCTCGCCCAGCCGGACGGAAAGGTGCTCGTCGGCGGCCATGCCTGGACCATGGTTTACGGGGATGAATGGGCCTACGAAGTGATCCGCCCTTTTCTCGCCCGGTTCAACACCAACGGCACTCTCGATGGCAGCTTCACTTCCGGCACAAACTATTCCGAGAGTTGCCTGGCCCGGCAACCGGATGGGAAAATCGTCGTTGGCGGTGTGGAGGGAATCTCCCGTTTGAACACCAATGGAACGCTCGACCTCAGCTTCAACGCGGGCGCAGTATACGCCGTTCGTTCCATCGCAATGCAATCGGATGGCAAGGTGGTCATCGGCGGTGGATTCGGCGCGGTCCAAGGCACGAATCGCCCGGGCCTCGCCCGGCTCAATGCCAACGGAAGTCTGGACGGAAGTTTCAATCCGGGAACAGAAGCAAGCGGGACGGTCTATTCGATCGCCTTGCAGCCGGACGGGAAAGTGATCGTGGGCAGAGATCCCACCTACGATGGCACGAACTACAACACGATTACCCGGCACAATACGAATGGCAGTCTGGACGCCGGTTTCAATCCAGGCGAAGGAGCGAACAGTGCGGTGCGGTGCATCGCATTACAACCGGATGGCAACATTCTCCTCGGCGGCAGTTTCACCACGGTCAAAGGCGTGGTGCGCCCGTATGTGGCCCGTCTCCACGGCGCGGATGTCGCGCCTTCACTGAACATCACGCGATCGAACGCCTTTATGATCGTCTCCTGGCCATCAGCCTCAACCGGATTCGTGTTGCAGCAAAACACCAATCTCAGCACGACCAATTGGACCATTCCGTCCGAAACCGTCACCGACAACGGCACGACCCGGTCCATCAGTGCTAGCCCCGCGCCGGGCAATCGCTTCTTCCGCTTGTTCAAACCGTAACCGAGCAAGTGGAAGTAAAAACGCTATTTGGCTCACCGCACGAAATGATAATTTCCGAACAATTTCGTAGCCGCTGACGTGAGGAGGCGGATTCCCTCGGAAAACTGAGGGTTTTGTCCGCCTCTTCACCTCGGCGGCTACTTCAGCAAAGGGCAGCCGGAAAAACTTTTGAGGGGTTTGACCCCGTGAATACCGCATGAATGATTTGAAGGGACGTTTCCCTTCACCAACGCGGATCGGACCCAGCCTTGGTCGGCTGCGTCAGACTGCCAACCAAAAAACAAGACCGAATGAAAACACAAACTCAAACACTGGCGCTCGCACTGGGTGTGCTCTGCGCCACTTCCAGCGGGAGTCTCCGGGCGCAGGCCCCGTGTCCCGGCATCGAACCCTTCGCGGCGGGTATGCTCGCGCCCAGTAAAATCATCCAGACGCCCCGCGGCAACTTCATCGTGGCCGAAGGTGGACCGCAAGTGCCGAACAACGGGCGGGTCTCCATCGTGGATCAGCACGGCAACCGGCGAACGCTGCTGGACGGCTTGCCGTCCGCCCGCACCTTCGTCGGGGATTTCAACGGCACGACCGGTGTCTGGCTCGAAGGCCGGACGCTGTTCATCCTGAACGGCCAGGGCGATGTCACGCTGGCCGGGCCGGTCCCCGGCACCGAGCGGGCCAATCCCACGCCCGCTTCGCCGATCTTCAGCTCGGTCCTGGCGGTTCACTTCAGTGCCGCGCTGGAAGCGACCACCACGGGGGTCACGCTGACGCTGGCCGATCATCAGGCGTTGAAAGCGGGTGAACGGTTGGTTCGGACCGATGCCAACGGCCGCCGCATGGTCATCGAGCTCATCGCGGATTTCCCGGATTACGCACCGGAGCCGCGCCCGAACTTCGCGGATAACGTCCGGCACTCGCATCCCTACGGCGTCGTGGGCCGGGGGCGGCAGCTCTACGTCGTGGACGCCGGGTTCAACAACGTGCGCAAAGTGGATGTTCGCAACGGCGACTTCGAAACTCTGGCGAGCTTCCCGCCCACGCCCAATCCGCGCTTCCCAGTCGGCCCGCCCATGATCGAGAATGTGCCCACGAGCATCCGCTGGGACGGGCACGACTTGTTGGTGACCCTAGTGAGCGGTGGTCCGTTCTTTCTGCCGGGTTACTCAACGGTCCGGCAGGTGGACCCCGTCACGGGCGACATCGCTCCGCTGATCGACGGTCTGTCCGCGGCCATTGATGTGACGCCGCTAGGATCACGCTGCCGGGACGACGGCTTCCTGACGCTGGAGTTCAACCTGAACTTTCCCGCGCCAGGACCAGGTCGGCTGCAATACTTCTCCGCGCCGGATGTCGCGCCGGTCGTATTGGCGGACTGCCTAACAACTTCATCCAGCATGGTGTGGGATCGCCGGGGCGACCGCTTGGTGATCGCGGAATTGGCCGCCGGCCGCTTGGTGACATTTGATTTGCCGTAGCGACCTGACGTACCGCCGCCGGCCCCACGCCGGCGGCGGTGGGTGGTGCGGGCGGTTCAACCCGCGAGGGGCAGAGCGGCCCCTTCGTCACATTATTGCCTCTCCAGCCGCCTGAAGATCCAGTCTGTGATCTGGCCTTCCGCTCCGGCACGCTTTTTCCATTTGGCGGTGCGGACTCGGCGCGCGGCGCAAGTCCGGTTTGGCGCGCAGCCCGCTTTTGCTCTATGCTCAGCAGTGATGACTGCGAGCAATGTTGCGCTGCCGGCCCCAAGCCGAGGTCGGTTGATCCCTGGTTTGGTGGGTTGGTTGGCGCTATGCTTTGCGGCTGCGGCGCTCGGTGGCTTCTTCCTGCCGGGCGAATGGTATGCGCAGCTTCAAAAACCGTCGTGGAATCCGCCCAGTTGGATTTTCGGCCCGGCTTGGACGGCGCTGTACATCATGATGGCGATTGCCGCCTGGTTGGTGTGGCAGCGCGGCGGGTTCGCGGTGCAACGATTGGCGCTCAGTTTGTTCCTCCTGCAACTACTGTTTAATGCCGCATGGTCGCCGCTCTTTTTCGGATTGCGGAATCCGGCGCTCGCCTTCGTGGACATCGTGCTGCTGTGGCTCGCGTTGCTGGCCGCGCTGCTGACTTTCTGGCGACGGTCGCGCGTCGCCGGGGCGTTGCTGATTCCCTATCTGGCCTGGGTCAGCTTCGCGTCCGCGCTGAACTTCGCGTTGTGGCGGCTCAATCCGTGACTGCACCGCCCGCATGCAAGCCATTCCCACAATCTTAAAAACCCTACTGTTGTTAACTTGCTTTGCCATGAAGGCCCATTCCGCCCCGGACAAAACCATTTACGATTTCCAATCTCCCACCAATGCCGCGTGGCAGATCGTCAACGACGACGTGATGGGCGGCGTGTCCGCCAGCAGCTTCCGCCTCACCAACGGCGTGGCGGTGTTCAGCGGCGAAGTGTCGCTGGCGAACAACGGCGGCTTTGCCTCGGTGCGTTCGCTGCCAACGCGGCACG
>JANOHH010000210.1:0-7203 GCA_031406395.1 Verrucomicrobiota bacterium
AACAGCGATCGTAAGTTGCCGGATTGGCGAACATGGGTTTGGTCAACTCAGACCAACGACATGTCAAAAGCCGGCGAAGGATTCTCCCTCTCCCCGGGGGAGAGGGCCGGGGTGAGGGCGAGCGTAAAAGCAATCTTCTCATCTGATTCTTGATTGTCTACAGCTTCACCGGCCGGCCCGTGGCCGCAGACTTATCCGCGGCGAAGATCACCGCATGGCTTTTCGCGGCGTCGGCAAAACTGGTCAGCGGCATTTCCCGTCCGGCCGCCAGGGCTTTGAAGAACGCTTCGAATTGCGTGGTGTAGGGATGATCGGACACGGCGCCGGAATCGAGCATCTTCATCGCCAGCGTGCTCCACTGATTCTTGTCCGTTCCGAGCTTCATCGAGTGAAACTTGTTATCGAGCAGGCTGCCTTCGCTGCCGACGAGGTGCGTATGGAAATAATACGGTTGGAGGCAATCCACGACTGCGGCGCATTTGCCGATCGCGCCATTCTTGAATTTCACAATCGTCACGCTGCTCGTCGGGTATTCGTAGGCCGTGAAGTATTTGCTTTTTGATTTGGTGTGATAGCTCGTGACCTCGGCCACGTCGCCGCCCATGCAGAGCAACAAGGCGTCGAGCGCGTGGCAGCCGGCGGTGAGCAATGAACTGCCACCGGCGTCCTTGCGCGTGTTCCAGCGGAACTGGCCGTACCACGGCCCGATGCCGTGATAATAATCCACCTCACCGTAATGGAGTGTGCCCAGCAAGCCGGCGTCAATGGTGGCCTTCGTCACCAGAAACTGGCTCGAAAAACGACACTCAAAGCCCACGCAGGTTTTGACTTTCGCCTTTGTGACCGCCGCCTGCATCGCCCGCAAGTCTTTGAGGCAAAGACCCAGCGGTTTTTCGATGATCAGATGCTTGCCGGCCCGGGCGGCTTTGACGACTTGCGCCACATGCTGATTGGGATAGCTACAAATCGAGACCACGTGGATGTCCGGATTGGCCAGCATCGCGTCGAGGTTGTTATAGACCGCGATGACGCCGCCGTATTGCGCGCTGAGCGCGGCGGCGTCGAGCGGGCGGGACGAGCAGATGGCCGTGACCTGCGCGAGCGGGGAGGCGTTGATGGCCGGGATGTGCGCACTGGCGACCCAGCCGTGACCGATGATGCCGACTTTGTATTTCTTCATGGCGATTGATGAAAACTTCTTGCGATGCGCATCATGCCACAGCCTTTGAATATCGTTGTCAAAACAAAAACTGGGTCGCGAGTCACAAACCTGCGCTTTGACGGACTACACTGGCAGGCGAAAGGGAGAATAGATTGGAAACCTGTCTGGTTTGGCGGCGGGCTCAAACCCACCGCGTTTCGTTCCACCACATCCTCACGGCTTGGGGCGTCACTTTCCTTGAACGGCATCGTCGCGCACGTATTGAACGCCGACGCCGGCCAGCAATTGCCGGGCTTCCTCCGCGCTCAGGTCGGGCCGGATCACGACGGACATGGGTTGCCCGAAAAACAGTTTCCGGTTGCAGTTGCCCAGTTGGCTGTTGATCCGCCCGTAAAGCTGGCCGCCGGCCTGATCCACTCCCACGGTGATCTTTCCGTCCTGGCAGAAAATGAACCGCACCTCCGGAATCTTTGCCACTTTTCGCACAAATAGATCGAGCAGCTTCCGCGGTTGGTTGCGGATACTCCGGTAGATCAACAGGCAGACGAAAGCGAAGGCGAGTAACGGGAACAACAGACCGACGTTCGCGAACAAGAGGTAAACGAAACACCCCACCGCGATTACGCCTCCCACCAGCCAGGCATATTCCGCGGGCCGGAGATGGCGCAGGCGTTCGAACATGTCGCTGATGCGTTCCTTCACTGAAATCCGCCGCACGAGTCCGGATTCCGTCTCCCGGCGGAGGACGCGCAGGTCGTCAATAAGGGTGCGCACCTCAGGATATCGATCCTCCGGACGCTTCCTCAGGCATTTCGTGACGATCCGTTGCAGCCCCGCCGGCAGATTAGGCCGCAGCGTGCTCATCGTCGGAGTATCATCGAATGCCACCGCATGCATGGTCGCCACGGGCGTCGCGCGGCGGAACGGGACTTCCCCAGTTACCATTTCGAACAGCATTACCCCAAGCGAGAAAACATCACTCCGGACGTCCACGCCTACCCCTTTGACCTGTTCTGGGCTCATGTAGGCCGGGGTGCCTTTGACCGCACCAATCTGGGTTTGAGCCAAGGTTGAGAGATCGTGAACGCCGCCGGCGGAAGTGATGGTGGAAGTTCCCGAATCCAGGAGCTTGGCGAGCCCGAAGTCCAGGATCTTGACGTGCCCGTCCGGCGTCTGGATGACGTTGGCCGGCTTGATGTCACGATGCACAATCCCGGCGGCATGCGCCTTGGCCAGTCCCGCGGCAACTTGGAGAGCGATGTCCATCGCCCCGAGCAGGTCAAGCTCCCGATTCTGAATCAGGTCGCTGATGGTCTTGCCTTCGACGAGTTCCATCGCAATAAAGATGGTGCCATCGTGCTCGTCCACGTCATAAACTTGAGCGATGGCCGGATGACTGATGCGGGCTGCGGCGCGGGTCTCCAGCAGAAAGCGCTTTCGCCGTTCCGGGTCGGAGGTCAGATCAGCGGGGAGAAGCTTCAACGCCACTGATCGCAGCAGCTTGAGGTCGTGGGCGCGATAAACCACGCCCATCCCGCCTTGTCCCAGAACGGCTTCAATGCGGTATTGGTTCAGGGTTTGCCCGACCAATGGTTCGAGCACCACGGTTTTGGTACGCGGATTCATGTCGGTACCGACCAAGTCAGTGCCGCCATTCATAAACGCGAAAGCATGGCTCGTCGAGGAATAAGGGCGGCAAGATTTGGCGGCCGAAAGGCCGGTTCGCAATGGAACGTCGGAGGTCGTTCAATTATCGAGAATCAACCGGCAATTTCGGGCTGGGCGCGGGAGGATTCTGTGAGCGCAGGTGAATTGACCTTCGGAGGCTTTCGCGGTTTGATTCATTCACTGCGGGGTGGGAGGCAATCCGTTCAGGTTCAAAACACCTTGTGAGACGATTCCGCCAAACCAGGCCGGCCACGGAAACGCTGGGCTGAATGAAAGCATCCCGTTGGGATTTCGGATCCGAGCGCGACTATGGCGACAAGACCTGTCGCAGCGCTGGCCATACGATGAACGATTGGCTCGATCGTGTGCGGCCTGCGATTGCTGGTGGCGGTGGGCAATGAACTGCGTCTGGTGCTTCAGCCAGAGGCGCGCTCTGTGATCAAAGGCCAGTTCTTCATCGTTTGCCCTCCGCTGCCAGCGACACGCACACGATCTCCTGGTCGTTCCGCGCATAAACCGATTTGTTCGCAAAGGCCGGATGCGACCAGACCACGGGCCGGCCCGGATCCCGGTTGGTGGGATCCAGCAGGTGCGCGCGACTGATCTCCTCATATTTCTCGGGGGTTAACTTCGCGATGATGAGGTCGCCCGTTTCGCTGAAGAGAAAACAGCGGTCGCCGTTTTTCACAATGAACGCATTGCCCCAGCGCATGGACTTGCCAGCGGTCGGCGCAAACGTTTCCCACATGCGTTCGCCGGTGTCAGCCTTCAGACAACGAAACTGGCCATAGCTGCATGGGCTGTAAATGTAACCGCTCTCCAACAGCGGCGTGGCCATGACACTGTGCAAACCGTCCGTGTCTTTCTCGCTCACTTTTTGGCTTTGCCAGATCCGCGTCGGTTTTTCGGAGCCAACGCGCAGCATCAGCGAACCGTTGTAAAAGGAAGAAAGGAAGAGCCGATCCCCGGATTGGCGCGGGCTGGGAATGGTCATGCCGGAGCGCACCGACGGCAAGAGCGGGTAGGACCAAAAAACTTTGCCCGTTTCGGGATCGAGCGCATTCACCGCTTCCGGATGCCAGAGGATAAGCTGCCGTTTGCCCGCAAATTCATAGATCATTGGCGGCGCGTAACCCGGCTCTTTCGCGGTGAGCGCACGCCAGAGCTCCTTGCCGGTGTCCTTGTCAAAGGCCACCGCCACGCTGCCTTCGCCGCCCACGAGGCAGATCAATTTCTTCCCGTCAATCAGCGGATGACCGACGAAACCCCACAGCGGCGTCTGGAGATTGAAATCCTTTTTGAAATCACGAGACCAAATTACCGCGCCCTTTTCCGCGTCCAAGCAAAGGAGGTTTCCCTCGGTCCCGAGGGTGTAAACCCTGCCAGCCTGGACCGTCGGTGTCGCGCGTGGTCCGGAAGAATAGCTAACAGTGTATGGGCAGTCGTATTCCTGCTGCCAAATAATTTTGCCGTCGGCCTCGTTGAGGCAGAGCACACGTTCACGGCCAGGAATTTCACCGCGCGCGAAGGGATTCGTAGGCTGGCTGGCGCCCGGTGCGAGCTGACGGTCCGTAACATAGACCCGGCCGTTGGCCACCGCCGGGCCGGCGAATCCGCCGCCGATAGGCACGCGCCAGCGGAACTTGAGCCCGTCAGCCGGAAACTTTTCGACAATCCCCGTCTCCCGCCAGACCGCGTCCCGTTGCGGACCGAGCCATTGCGGCCAGTCGTCGGCAGGGAGAGCGGCTAAGGCCACCAGGAAAAATCCCAAACCCAACCCGAACCGCCCGCCGCAACCTCGTTGGAAACTTTTCATATTTTGGGGAATCAATATCGGCGACAGCTAAACAGGCGGCGCGGACGCAGTCAACCGATTCGACCCCAAAAATCCGGGCTGATGCAGATCAAGTTGTGCGGATGAGTTTGAAGTAATCCGATCAATGGCCGACGGAGAAGTTTGCCTTTGGAGGTGCGCTTACAGGTTTTATCCCGCGACAGAAGGATGATGGCCCGGCAAAGGTTCCTCCACGGGTGCAGTTTTGATCCCAGCGAAACCACGTGCCTCCATATCGCTTCCGTTTCGACCCCATTGATCTCGCGCAGTCATTTTTTGGGCGCAGCCGCCGGATCGAGCCGTTGCATCACCTCGCGAACCAGTTCCTCCACGTTAATCCTCGGCGGTGGGATTGTGATGTTGGCAGCGGTCGGCAACGGAGACGTTTCCCCACCCCCGGGCCGCCGGCAGGCACTCGCGGCTTCGGAAAATCCGCAGTCGGTCAGGAGGCAGGCGATGCGAGAACGGATTTCCTCGTAGTCGCACTGCTCCTTGGGCGAAAGCAATTGCCGGGTGGTGCCGAGATTGAATCCCCGGAGCGACATCCCGGCGCGAAAACCTTCCGGGAAGTTCGTGCCGTAAAGCATCGCGTTGATGAGGTCGAGCAGCTTGAACTGAATGCGGCGCGCCTCCTCCCAGTGACCGGCGATGGCTTCCTGATAGAGCCGCATGATGACTTCCGGCACGACGCCACTCGTGGCAATGGTGCCGCCATCGGCACCCATGAGCAGCGCCGGGAAAAGAATCTCCTCACAGCCGATCAGACAGGCGAAGTCCGGCCGCTGCGGTTTGATCGCCTGCAAGGTGCAGAGGAATCTGGGAAAATCCCGGCTGCTGTCCTTGATCCCGACGATGCGCGGGCAATCCAGCGCCAGCCGCGTCACCACCGGCAGGCTGATCTCGTTGGAGAATTGCGGAATGTTGTAGAGCACGATGTCAATCGGCGAGCGCCGCGCCAGTTCGCGGAAGAAATGTTCGATGCTCTCCTGGCTCACTTTGTAGTAGTAGGGCCCGGTGATGGAAACCGCGGCGCAGCCCAGGTCCGCGTAAGCCCGGCACGCCTCCAGGATTAAAGTCAGGTTGGCTTCCGCCGCGCCGGCGAGGATCGGTACGCGCCCGCGCGTTTCTTCCGCGACGATCTGGATCACGCGTTTGCGCTCCTCGAAGCTCAACCGGATGAATTCGCCTGTGCTGCCGTTGGGATAAAGTCCGTTGACGCCCTTCGCGATGAGCCAGTTGATCATCCGGCGCAGTTCGTCCTCGTGGATGCGGCCATCGTCGAGAAACGGTACCAAGTTCGGTGTGAAAATGCCTTTGAGCATCGCAGGTGAATACTACGCGGTCAGCCGGGCCAGAGCGAACTGGAAAATGTCATAGTCTGAAACAAGAATGGCGACTCATGCTAATCCACATAGAGAAACTCGTTCGCGCTGAGCAAAGCCTGGCAGAGATCGGTGAGGGCCTGCAGTTCGGGCGCGGGTTTCGCGGCGGGTTTTACTTTTTCGTCCTTCTTTACCGCTTTCGCTTGGACGGCTTCTTTCTCGCCAACGGTTTTCAAGTGATCCGTTTGTCGGGACAGAAAGGCGAGCGCGTCCGCCAGTTCCGGTGCGGTTGGACTTCGGCTAAAGGCAAGTTGCCAGGCGTGCGCGACCTGTTGATTGCAATCGTCACCCGCTTCTTTTTGCAGGCGCTGGGCAAAGCGCGCGGCCTGGTCGAGGATGAACTGACTGTTCATCAGCATTAAGGATTGCGTCGCAACGGTGGAGGTTTGACGGCGTTCGCAATTCACTTCCATCACCGGCGCGTCAAACGCGTGCAGCATCGCGAGCGGACGGCTGCGCCGCACCTGGATGTAAACACCGCGCCGAAACTCCTCGCCATTGAGCGATTCTTCAACCGGCATTTTGTTGTCGCCGGTGGTCTTGTCGAGGCCGACAACGATCTGGCCATTCACATCCGGACGCACCGGCACGGGCGGACCGAACATCTTTTCGTTGAACCCACCGCTGGCGGACAGGATGGCGTCGCGGATGACCTCGGCGTCGAGCCGTTGGATGGGTTTGCGCCAGTAGAGGCGGTTTTCGGGGTCGCGCCGCTCGCGACGCGGATCCCGTCGGGAGGACTGACGGTAGGCGGTGGAGGTCATGATCAGTTTGTGCAACCGCTTCAACTGCCAGCCGTGCTCGACAAAATCGCTCGCGAGCCAGTCAAGCAATTCGGGATGGGACGGTCGCTCGCCCATGCTGCCGAAGTCCGCCGGGGTACCGACGAGGCCGCGACCGAAATGCTGCAGCCAGACGCGGTTGACGAGCACGCGGGCCACCAGTGGGTTCGTGCTACTGGTTAACCACCGCGCGAAGGCGAGTCGCCGTCCACTCGTAGCGAGCTCCGGATCTTTCTTCGGCAACTCGACGGACTGACCGGGCGGTGCCAGCACGCTCAATCCGCCAGGCGGGATGGCTTCCTTGGGCTGTTTCGGATCCCCACGATGGAAGCGGTAAGTGACCGGCACCTTGTCCGCCGGCGTTTCGGCCGCGGC
>JANOHH010000242.1:0-2218 GCA_031406395.1 Verrucomicrobiota bacterium
CGCCAGCAGTGCCATCTGTTTCGGGGTGAGCAGCCAGGCGAGCGTGGCGCAACGGGCGTAACGCAGCTCCGCTTCGATCTCCAATTTGGCCAGCGCGCCTTTCTTCAGGGCAATCCCCGCCGCCGGGCCACCGCAAATCAAGTGGGAGATGAGCTGGCTCAGATCGGGTTCGTGGCCCACCAACAAAACATTTTCCGGCACGGGCCGCAGTCGGTTGATGTAACGAATCAATGCCTGAGGGTCGCCGTCGGGTATCAGTTCATCGCGAAACTCCAACCGCTTTTTCAAACCCAAAGCGGCCGCGACGATCTCCGCCGTTTGAGCCGCGCGCGGATACGGGCTGGACAGAATCCGGTCGAACGAAATCTCCAGCGCCCGCATCGCATCGCAGCCCAGCCGGAGGCGCTCCTTGCCTTTCGCCACGAGCGGCCGCCGCGAATCATCGGGAAATCGTTGCGGGTCGCGTTCAGCGGCCAGACCGTGGCGTAAGATATAGAGGTTCATGGTTGTTTGTCTTTCTGGGCCGTGCCGCGTGCTGACAATATGTTCGAACTTCGAGACACTCACCGCGCCAACTTTGCTGCCGTCCATCCCCAGTTTTTCCCGTCCGGCGATTCACATGCGCAGATATTCGATCGCCACGATATGCACCTGATTGGCGAGATGCTCCGGCCAGTAAGTGACGGTCCATTCACCAAAACGCCGGACTTGAAGCGACCGTCCGACGTGGTCGCGCTGCAGCGTGTCACCCGGCAGGAACGGATGGTCAGTCAATTCAGCGAAGCTGCGCAGGAGTCTCTCGCGTTGTCGTTTACTGAGCGCCGCGAACACGGCAAGCACGACCGCGTCCACCGTGTATTGGTAAGGCGGGCTCACCGGCCTTCGGCGGACAGCTTGTCATGCAGTTGCTGCAATTCCGCCGGAGAGTGACCGCAACCCGCCAGGCTGCGGTCCAGACGGCGGCCGAGTTCGGCCTGCCATTCAGGATCGTCCTTTCGACTGCGCCAGCGGAGATACTCCGCCAATTCGAGCCGTTGGTCGGTGGTCAGCTCGTCAACCGCCCGTTTCAATTCAGCGACACTCATCACCGGTAATTACGCAGAAAATCTTTCACTCTGCAACCGCGCAATTGCGCTTACCTGCACTCCGGTGTAGTGAAAGTGCTTTCGGGGGCCAAAACAACGAAAGTTGGTGAGCCGCGTTGACATACCCGCGGATCGCCCGCTCGCGCCGCTGCACCAACGCGGCCCGCAACGGGAGCATTGTCGGGGCCTTGTCCTCCGATTCAATGAACTCGTCCAGCGCGGCGAGCAGCACTTCCAAATCCTGGATGTCGCCCATCATGGATTGATAGTCGTGCATTGCCCGTCGGTGCTTATCCGGCACGGCCGGCAGCAGCGGCGAGAGTGCGTCCACCATGTAGCGAAAACGTTTGAAGGCAATCCGCGCCCGATGAATCGTTTTGGGGTCCGCCGCGTTCACCTGACGGCTAAAGCGGGTCACGCCGCCGAAGGCATTGCCGATAGCGTCTTGGGCCAGGCCGAATGCCCGATCCGGCGTGGTGCTTTTCTGTTGGCGCCGCAACTCACTTTCCAACGCGGCAATCCTTTTCCCAACGCGCCGGGTTTTGACCGCTTTCACCGCCTGGCGCGCTTCGCGGATATAACGGACTTCCCACTGGCCCAACCACAGGTGGAATTTCTTGGCCGCGGGAAAAGCGCGCCGCAACGGTTTGACCCCTGCCAATTGTACCTGGGTGTCGCGCAACTGGTCAAATTCATCCAGCTGTTCCTTCAATGCCCGCCGCAGCTTCTTCAGTTTGCGCTCGGGAATGAACACGGCCACCAGCTCGAGGGTGGCCAGCAGGCGACGCGTCCCAATGCGCGAGTCGTGAACCGCACTGGCGGAAAACTTCCGCTGGCAACGCTTGAGTCGTTTGCGATACCTCCGCCATTGCCCGGCCAGCGCCGCACTCAGATGCTGCAGCACATCCACAAATCAAAGGTTTTGAAGCAAAGCAGTGCAAGCAACCGTGCGCCGCCGGAAGCCTGTCAATGCCCCGGCGTGGCTATTTTTCATTTGGTGTTTTTGGTTTGGCACTTTGCGGCGGGCGCACTAGTTCCACGCGCGGGTACTTTGCCAGGTGCTTGGTAGATGACCCGCGAACTTTTGGGACAGTCATTGCGAGCGCCATGAATTCAGGCTGACTCCGCCGCAC
>JANOHH010000307.1:0-3063 GCA_031406395.1 Verrucomicrobiota bacterium
CGATGCCTTCGGCCCGTCGGCAGCGTTCATGCGCGGACTCTTCGAGTATCTCTACCGCGCCGACGGTCTCACGCTCGTGCCGCATATTCCGCCTGCGGTGAGCGAACTGCAGCAGCTCGATCCCGTGCGCTTTGGGGGTAAGAAAGTCTATCTCTCCGTCGTCGGCCACGGGGCGGTTACCGCGGTAAAGGTCAACGGGCGCAACTGGCGGACCTTTGATGGGCAGTCGGTGTTTCTGGCTCATGACAAAACGCCGGACCACGCCCGCGTCGAAATCTTCCTCGGAGGCGCGAAAACCTCGTCTCGCCAACTCGCCAACCCCTCGTCGGCGCCCAGTGGGAGAGCGATAAAGGTCAAGTCGGCTGCGGGTGACGCCGGTTCTGAAAAGCGCGTGGAACGCATGCGCGGTTTTTATCGACAGCTGGGGACGGCGCCTTTGGATCAAACCTACGAAGCGGCGCACGCTGGGCTGGTTTTGGAATTTGCCGCAGTAACCGCCGCGCGACGGGAATTTTTGCGGGCGGGCACAATGTCCCGGCTGCCCGAGCCGACGCAGACTGCCGCGGACAAGTCGTACGACGACACGTTGACCAAGCTATACGATGGTTTGGATGCGGTGTTGAAGTCCTACGAACGCTCGCCGGACGCGGCGCGCAAAGAAATGTTTCAGCTCTGGAGCAGTGAATGAACGAACGGTCGCCATGACGATTTCTGGAAGGCATGGTTTAACCTGTTCGAGGAGGATTTCACTCAAAACAGGCTACTTGGTTGTGACTTTGCCGTTTCCAGTTTTCTTCCTGGTTGCCGCTTGGCGTTTGCCAGTTCTTGTCGTTCTGTATTCCGATCCCGATTCGTTTAGGACGGACGCTGCTTCAACCGCTGTGTGCGGCTTCAATTCGATTTGAAACTGCGCGTTGCCGAACAGGGACGTGTTTTCGTCCATAAGGCGCGACGCCCCCATCTTGCAGTAGCCCGTGTCGAGTTCCACACCAATGCTGTTCCGCCCGTGCTTGAGTGCAGCCACCATGGTCGTGGCGGTGCCGCAGAACGGATCGAGCACGGTATCGCCGGTGAACGAGAACATCTGGACAAGACGCGAGGCGAGTTCGAACGGATAGGGCGCGGGATGTTCCTTGGTCGAGGCGCCGGTGATGGTCCAGAATTGCTGAAACCATTTATTGAATTTGTCCTTGGGAATCATGCTCAGGCGGCGCTGTTCCTCGGTTGGCTTGCGGTAGCCGCCCGGCTTGCGTTGCATGAGGATGAATTCGATGTCGTTTTTGATGATGGCGTTTGGCTCGTAGGGCTTGCCGAGGAATTTTGAACCGTTGCTCACTTCGTAGCTGGCGTTCGAAATCTTGTGCCAGATAATCGGGTTGAGGTTGTCGAAGCCGAGCTTGCGGCACTGCACGCAGATATCAGCGTGCAGCGGGACGACGGTGTGGCGTCCGTTGTTCTCGCGGCGCGAGAGGCAAACGTCGCCCACGACGCAGACGAGGCGTCCGCCGGGAACGAGAACGCGGAACGCTTCGGCCCAGACGCGGTTGAGTTCGGCGAGGAAGTGGTCGTATTCCGCGATGTGGCCCATCTGGCCCTCGGAATCGTTGTAGCGTTTGAGCGTCCAGTAGGGCGGTGAGGTAACGACGAGGTGAATGGATTCGTCGGGAATGAAGGACAGATCGCGCGCGTCGCCCTGCACGAGCCGCTGCACGGTCGGGATTTCGTCAATGGTCTGCTGTCCCACCACGGTGTACTTCATAGTTGTTTGATGCGGCCCGAGAATGCCGCCACGTGTGCGACCAGCGAGTTTGCGAAGGTCTGAAAGGTAAGGTCGGGCGCGGGTTCAGAATAGTCCCCATTGAGACCTTTCTCGGGATTAGACATGAGAAAGGCGGAGTGATCATAGTGTTTCTCGAGAACAAGCCGGCGACAAAATAACTCATAGCGCTTGGCGTAAGACGAGTTTCGGAATTCGGGGAAGACTTTGAAGTGTGGTTCTTTCACGCCGACGGGTTTGGTTGATGCTGCGCAATCTTCAAGGAGAAACATATAGCCGATCCACGGGCGGATGGCAGAACCAAATGCCTGCTCGCGGAACGCAGTCCACAAATCCAGAGCGCTGCCCATCGCTTCCTCGGTGCGGTTATTGAAATTGTTGCCGAAGGACGGGCCAACTTGGGACTTGGACTCGAGCGCGGCGATCAGTTGGTTCTTTACGATGACAAGAAAATCCCAGCGTTTGCTCGGACGGAAATAGCCGGGAAGTTCGAGCGAGTCGCGATAGTAGATATGCGAGTCGTCAATGCCGGCTTCGACGACTAGTTTGGTCAGTAGTTCGATGAAGCCGTTCATCTGTGCGCCGCCGGTGACCGCGCTGCGCGATCCCTGGTCGGAGCCGCCGGCTTTACGTTGCTTCTCCAACTGCTGGGAACGCGTTTGCCAATAGAAGCGAACAGCGTCGCGCGTATGCTTCGGCAGTTCGGCAAGAATGCTCAGGTTGGCCATCGCGGGTGAGTGTGGCCGATTCGGTCGGCAGTGGCAATGACTTCGCAAGAATGCGTCGCAAGAACGAATGCCTGTACCTTCATTCCCAGAAGATTTTTTTGCCTTCGGGATTGATTCGCCGGAGTTTTTGCTGGCAATCTGTGTCATTAGTTTTATTGGATGCAATCCGAAAGCATCATGTGAGAAATTCATTGTTATGAAAAAACCGATCACCCGCCGCCGATTCCTTCGCACCAACGTTTCCTTCGCGCTCGCGGCGGGCGCATTTCCCTCCATCATTCCGGCTTCGGTGCTGGGCCGGGAAGGCAAGATCGCTCCGGGCAGCCGGATCGTCGTCGGCTGCATCGGCACCGGCCCCCAGGGCCGGGGCGTCATGGGCGGCTTTTTGTCACAGGCTGACGCCCAGGTTGTCGCCGTGTGCGATGTGAAGCAGGATCAACTGGAACTGGCCCGCACCGCCGTCAACACACGCTACGCAAACGCTGACTGCAAAACCTATGATGATTTCCGCGAGTTGCTCGCACGCCCGGACATTGACGCCGTCTTGATTGCGACGCC
>JANOHH010000329.1:0-1083 GCA_031406395.1 Verrucomicrobiota bacterium
TCCGCATGGAGTCGGTGGCAAGGACGCTGACGACCCATTGCCTGCTGAGCGAAGCTGCCTTTCTCCAGCTCAAACCACTCGTCACTGCCGAGTTAGCCGGCTCGCACTCGCTGTCCGGATTCCACGGGCAATTCAATTTCTTCACCCTGTAGGCGTCCGCCGCAACCGACCCTACCCTCCGGTTGCGTCATGGTGGGCCGCTTCTCGAGGTGCGACAGCACAATGCGCGATTCGAGGCTGTGGCCGAATAGGAATAGCGGAAGCCGGATCAGCACTTGCCAATGAACAGCGCTGCAGGAGATAATCGTGCTGTTCACGATGAACACGGGAGTTTTATGAAAGACGTTTTTTTGCTCGGAGCAGAATGCTCCAAGGCGATTTCCTCCAGCATGACTGTGACCAAAGAACTCTCACGGGAAATTCTCGAACAGTGTGAATTCAAGGAACCTAGCCCGCCTCAGATTCTCGGTATGATTGAGAAAGACTTTGAAAAAGTTCTGACTTTTTTGGCTGTGGGCAAACCATGGCTGGTTGAGTCGGACAAGCTCGCGGAGGAAATCAAGGAGTTGGCGGGAGAGACGAGTTCCCGCATTGTGTAATCGTTGTGACCTACGCGGAAGCCATTCAGTTTCTTTACGGGTTGCAGATGTTTGGCGCGCGACCCGGCTTGGAGGTCACCCGCTGGTTGGCTGGCCGGTCAGGAAATCCCCAGGACAAGTTGCGCTTCATCCACGTCGCGGGCACAAACGGCAAGGGCTCGACCTGCGCGATCTTGGAAAGTATTTATCGCTCGGCGGGCTTGCGCGTGGGGTTGTTTACATCGCCGCACCTGATTTCCTTTCGCGAGCGGATCCAGGTCAATCGCCAGTTGATCGGCGAGACGGATGTAGTGCGATTGGTGGAAGAATTGCGGAGGACAGACGTCGCGCCTCTCTCCACTCAAAATGAGCCGGAGCAGAAAGCTTAGGATCGAGACAGGCGCGACGCCTGCCCCACGCTCTTTGAGTTCGTCACCGTTATGGCCTTGCGGTATTTCGCAGAAAAGCAGTGCGATCTTGTGATCTGGGAAACGGGGCTCGGCGG
>JANOHH010000373.1:0-1795 GCA_031406395.1 Verrucomicrobiota bacterium
CTGCATCGAGGACCCGGTGAAACTGGTCAACATGGTCGGCGCCGGCAAACTGTACGAGGACAACGGCATTCTGCCCGTGGCCGAGAACGCCATCAAAGTCCGGCTCGGCACGCTCCAGCCCGAGGATTTCTTTGATGCCAAAATCCGGGTTGCCAAGCTCGATGAAGCGCGCGACCTGATGAACGAGAAACTCCAGCCCATGGGCTTGAAGGTGAAACACGTGCTGGCCCGATATCCGCACTTGCATCCGGATGTTGCAACGCGCGTGGAAGAGAACAACATGCAGAAGCAAACCAAGCTGCTGAACGTCTCCCTCACCGCCCAGGCAGCCGCCGAAGCGGACCTCGCCAAAGTCGTCAATGAGGGGACGGCCGCCAAAGGAGTGGCGCTCCAGAAAGGTAAGGCCTTTCAGATCCAGCGCTCTTCGGAAAAAGAACTCTACGAACGGACGAAGAAGGCCGAGGGGGACAAAATAAGGAAGGTGGCCGAGGCCAAGAAGTCGGAGTTGTTGAACGAGGCGTACCGCGGGGCCGGCTCGGAAATGATGGTCGGGATGAAAATGGCCGGCAACCTGACGAACCTGGAGACCATCCTGGTTCCGACCGGCGGGGCAAACTCATTTAACCCCTTGGATGTCCAAAGCCTGATGCGGCTGTTTTCCATCGGTGGCACCAACCAGAACGGCGCTCATTAAAAGGGTCAACCGCTTGAATGCTTTCGCGAAATTACCAATATGAACCTTAGAATTCTCTTCAACTGGATCAAGTGGGGGCTGGTCGCTCTCGCCGTTGCGATATTCTCCTACAAATCGATTCACTCCACCGGCACTACGGAGGTGGGCGTCCGCACGATCAAATGGTCGCTTTTCGGCAAGAGCGGTGTGGAAAACAAATTGTATCAGCCGGGCGCTACCTACTTCTTCCTCCCCATCTTCAATGAGTGGGAAACCTTCGACGCCCGGCTGCAAATCGTCGAAATGACGGCCACCGGGGACAAGCGTGGCGGCGATGATCTGCCATTCAAGACCAAGGATGGCAACGACATCCGGATCGATGTCATTTTCACCTACCGCGTGGACCCGCAGCGAGCACCCTACATCCGGCAATTTGTTGCTAAAGACATGGTGGAACTTAAGGAAAAGATTTTTCGCACGGTCGCCCGGAGCAAGCCGCGCGACTACCTTGGGGAATACAGCACCGAGGAGTTTTACCATGCGGAAAACCGCAACAAGGCCGCGGAAAATGCCAAGCAAGGACTGCAGGCAATCCTGAGCGAGTACGGCATCGTCGTCGAAAACGTCGCGCTGATGGATTATCGCTTCAACGCGGACTATCAGATGATCATCACCAACAAGAAGATCGCGGACACAAAGACCAAGACCTTGATTTCGGAGAAGGACTCGACGGTGGAGATGAACAAGAAGTTACTCCAGGACGCCCAGGCTGAGGTGAATAAACTCATCGCTCAGGCCAACGGTCAATATCAGGAAGCCGTCCTGGGCGCCGACGCCTATTTCCAGCAACAGACAAACCTGGCGGCCGCGACGATCGCCGAGGGCGCGGCCGAAGCGGCCAGCATCATGAAGATGCGGGAGGCGATGATGAACGAAGGCGGCTTGATCCAGGTGAAGATGGCCATAGCCGAGAGTCTCCGCGGCAAGAAGATTGTTATGATCCCCACCGGCAGCGCCAATGCCTTCAATCTGCAAACGTTGGACATCAACGAAATCCTCAAGCAATTGGGAGTCACCAAGCCGAAATGACGCCGCACCAGCAAGGCGTGCGTGGCGATCTGC
>JANOHH010000389.1:0-3318 GCA_031406395.1 Verrucomicrobiota bacterium
GGAAGCCGCGCTCACTTTGCGCGCGAACGCTGCTGAAACGCCGTGGGCCACGGTCGGGCAAACCCAGATCAAGGCGCATTGGGTTCACGCCGTGACGAACCCGATCCCCCAATCGGGCCAGGTTGAATTCGACACGGACATGGCCGTCACCCGTTGGGCGCGTGCCGCCCGGGTCCAGTTCTCCGGCACCCTCGCGCCGACCACGAATGCCATCGCACCGGAAGCAGCGTTGGCGGGATGGACCAATCTTCTGCCCTATCAAATTGAATGGTCCTCGGGGGCGGGTGCATTAAAGACTCACGGGCTGGACGCGGAGGAAATCCTTTGTGCCGGTCATTGGAGCGCACCCAAACTGGCCCTGACCCAGTTGCACGCCAAACTCTATCGCGGAGCGCTCGACGCCACCGCGCAACTGGATGCGGTTAGCCGGGAATTTGCTTTCGACGCCACTTCAGATTTCGACGTCAAGCAGGTGGTGTCGTTGCTGGTGGAAAAGACCCCGGACTGGTTCGCCCAGCTTTCAGTGGGCGAACTGCCCCGGCTACGAGGGGCGGGCACGGTGGTCTTACCATTCTGGACGAACCACGCGCCGGACTGGCGCAGCGAGGTACGGCCGACATTGCAGTTGGCGGGTGAAGTCGCGCTCACGAACGTCGCTTTCCAAGGCATCGCGGCGGATTGGGTCTACAGCCACATCACCTGCACGAATCGCTTCTGGCGATTGCCCGATTTCAGCATGGGCCGACCCGAAGGCTTGCTCCGCCTTTCGCCCGCGCTGAATGAGGTAACGGGTGATTTCCATTCGAAGATTTACAGCACCATTGATGTGACGGCCCCCCGTGCCCTGCTCGACGCCGAGACCCAGGCGGGACTCAATCTTTGCCAGTTCACGGTGCCACCGGTCATTGAAGGCGAATTCTGGGGGCACGGGAACAATTTTGACCGCATCGGCTTTCGCGGGCGCGTGGCCCTGACCAATTTTACGTTTCGCGAATTGAACACCGATGCGGTGGTGACCGAGATCAATTACACGAACCTTGTGCTTGCGGCGATCGAACCCCGGCTGTGGCGTGGCACCCAGTCGTTGGCGGCCGCCGGTATCACGGCCGACCTCAACACCATGCGGGTCTATTTCACCAACGGCTTCAGCACGATGGATCCGGGTCCGTTGACGCATGCCATCGGTCCGGTGGTGGAGGCGGCCATGGCGCCGTACCACTTCCTCGAAGCGCCGACCGTGCGCTTCGAAGGGTATATCCCCCTGAGCGATCCCAACGACGTGGACATCCGGTTTGATGCGCTGGCCGGCGCGTTTGCGAGCCTGAAGTTTAAGGTGCCGCGCATCTCAGCCCACGTGCATTGGTTCACCAACACCTTGACGGTGACGAATGTGCAGGCGGATTTTTACGACGGCACGGGCCAGGGCTGGGCGCATTTCGTCTTCCCGGAAACGCCCGGTGCGCAGTTCGCTTTCAGCGTGAACACGACGAACACGAACCTGCGCTTGCTTATGGCGGACCTATCCCCGCAGACCAGCAATCTCGACGGCCGGTTCAACCTCGAACTCGCCATCACCGACGCCAACACCGAGGACCTACGTTCATGGAATGGTTTTGGCCATGTCCAACTGCGGGACGGTTTGATCTGGGATATTCCGGTCTTCGGTGTGCTCTCCAAACCGCTCGATGTGATCATGCCCGGCATCGGCCACAGCCGGATTACAAAAGGCTCGGCCAACTTCGTCATCGCCAACAGCGTGATCCGGTCGGACGATCTGGAGATGCGCGCGCCGACCATGCGGTTGCAGTATCGCGGCACCACGGATTTCGACGGGCTGGTCAAGGCGCGGGTCACCGCCGAACCATTACGCGACACGCCCATCCTCGGTCCCCTCATGAACATGGCGCTCTGGCCGGTGGCCAAGCTCTTTGAATACAAGATCACCGGCACTCTCTCCGAACCGAAGCTCGCACCGGTTTACATCCCTAAAATCCTGCTGTTCCCGCTCAATCCAATCCGCACGCTGGAGGAATTGTTTACCCCCGCTCCTTCCGTCACCGTACCGCCGCCGGAAACAAAGTAGCCCAAAGGCGTCGCGCCTAACTAACTAGGATTTCCACTCGCCTTCTCCCGCTGCTTTCTGCCATTTCCCAGGGAGTTTGTTAAACTCGAAAACCTTCCCGGAACCGGAACGCGGCCCGTAGCGAATCCCAGTCCATACGGAGAAAGTGGTCGGTGACTCAACTCTAAACTCCAGTATTCCCTCTTTTGTCGGCAGGACTCCTTCGTTCTCACTGAGGGCCTTCTTGAGTTCCACTACAGCGATCCCGTTGCTCGGATAGTTAGCTGGTCTTGCCTCGCGCTCCTCGGATTTCTTCCATGCTCCGTTTACCCTGCGAAGATCGAAATCCCTGACGCTGGTATCCCGACCGATCCGCAGAGTGACCAAAGCGCTGTCTGAACTCAGAAAAAAAATGTAGAGGACACGCGCCTCAGCAGGCAGCAGTTTCTCCAGGTGCTGGAGTGTCATTTCCAGGTCGCTGGAGCAATTCCGGTCACGGGGAACTCGACAGCGCTCTTCGGCCCCGTAGGGGTCGTGACATTTGCCTGCGCAGCCCCGACGCACAGGGGGAGCAAGATCCATGCAATAAAAAAGGCGGCCGCTCTCATTGTGTCCTACGATGCTGCTCAGTGGCGCGCCGCCCGAGACGCAGAAATGGGAACAACCGCGCGGTCGGCGCGTCCACTGCAACAGTCTGGTTCGGCTCGGGCTTCATTAGCTATTGAAGAACTCGTCGTCATCGCGAACCCGACCAGTATCCCAAACCACGTGACACACCTTGCACTCAAGCTGGAGGCGATACCTTGTCGAGCGAGCGGAGATGCCCCCCCGATGGAACGTGAGCTTGCCGAAGCAAGCTGGGGATCGGACGATCCCAAACAAGTAAATGCCTTGTGCCACAACGACGACGATAAGCCGGATGATGAACCAGACCGATCCTGTGAAAATCGACCCGGCGACCGCTGAAATGAAGAGGGTGACCCAGAGCCAGTCTGGCAGGAGCACCGTCTTTGGTAATGGTCGAACCTCGCTCATATTGCGCAGCAGTCAGCCGAACGATGGAACTCACTGACTGGCGCGGGCAGCAAGGAACCGAATGAGACCAAACCAAACTGAAATCTGCGTTGCCGGAACTGGATGCGCCAGCGCCAGTTCAGTGCAGCGATTTTGGGCAAAATGCTCATATCTTCTATTGCACTTTCGCAAAATACTCATAGCCCATCCATCCACAAGCCAGTAAAAGCAGCACGCCGTAG
>JANOHH010000401.1:0-1137 GCA_031406395.1 Verrucomicrobiota bacterium
CGGTAGGCTTTCAGTATGTCCGGATGGGATTCCAGGTCGCCGTTGGCCGCGTAATCGAACGTGAAGCCATTGCGTTCCGCCCACTCGACGAACGGTTGTTCCCAGTTGCTGAACTGGCTCGAGGGTGGACGTTCGTACGAAACGCGATGACCCTGGTTGCCACCCCGACCGTTGTAGGCGTAAAGGCTGAAGCCGCCCCAATTGTTGTAGGCGTTGTAAGTGTGCGTGGAGAATTGGAGGAGAATTCTTGAGGCTTTGCCCGGCTCGGCAGGTCGCAGCACAAAGTAGCAACTGCCTTCGGCGGTCCGGGTGTTGCGCTGGGTGAATTTCCCGCCGCCATCGCGCACGCGGAACGACACCTGGTAGTAACCGCTGCGCCAATCCGCCGGGATTTTCAACGTCACCGCGGCCGGCCAACGGCAGCCGTGTGACGACGCATCCTCCGGCACGGGATGCTCGCGGCCCGCGACCGAGGCCGACGACCAGACTGATTCCGGTTTCGCGCCGAGGCGCACGATCTCGACGGCAAAAGTCGCCGCACTGGTGGACACATGCAAGGTCAAGTCCTCCCCCGGCGCGTAGCTGACCCGCCCCGCGTAACCTTCGACAAAAAGCGGGCGTGGTTCATCAGCCGCCACAAGGACTTCGGCACTGGCCAGCCAGATCAGACTGGCGAAGCAAAGGCATCTCCGAGAGATGAAGCGGAAAAATTGCATGCCCCCAACTTGACGGGAGGCTCGCGGTGAAATCAAGCGAGTTTATCGCGGGGGCGGCAGAAAGTGTCGAGCCCCTTTCGGTTCTTGCTCATGATCTTTATCCTGCTCTTGACCACTCTGGAGCGAGGCCACCACGAAAGACGGCGAGTAGCGCCAGCGGAGCCTTGATTGATTTTCGTCTCCCCAAGGGTTGTTTTCTAATTTTGGAAACTCGCCTGTAACTTTTTCGCCCGGGCGGGATAGTATCAGCATGGGCGATATTACAACGACGTTCGATGAGGTGTGCAGCCGGGATGCACGCCGGCGGTATCGCTTTGTCCTGCCCACCGCTGTAACTTTTTCACCTTTGCGGGATATAGTCTGCATGAACGACCGGTCAACAACCTTTCACGAGCTGTATGCCAGGTATGCCGACGACGTG
>JANOHH010000408.1:0-1952 GCA_031406395.1 Verrucomicrobiota bacterium
CATTTGAACCAGCAGTTGCAGAAGCTGGGCTTGACAGCGCTGTTTGCGGCACCGCCCAATCGGTAGCTTTGTAGCCCGACGAAATCGAGCCAACCTCGATTTGATTGGGCTTTTTCTTCGAGTCGGAAGGAAGTCAGGCTAGCCAAAGGGTGGGTGTACGAACTCTACCTCCTGCCGAAATTTCATTTTCCGTATGACGGGTTCGGCTGGGTTCACGTGCTGCCCGCCGGATGGATGCACGCCCATTTTGTCGCGCTCACAATTCTAGCGTTGATGGTGGCGCTCGGATTTTGTTATCGAGCCGCGATCATTCTATTCTGCCTCGGATTCACGTACGTCGAGCTGATCGACCAGACGACCTTTCTAAACCATTACTACCTCATCAGCCTCTTGAGCGGCATCCTGATTTTTCTGCCGGCCCAGCGAGCGTGGTCCATTGATGTCTGGCGCAGACCGGCGCTGAAACTTGAAGTCGTGCCCGCATGGACGATCAACCTGCTCCGCTTCCAAATCGCGGTGGTCTATCTCTTCGCCGGCCTGGCGAAAGTCAACGCCGACTGGCTGCTCCGAGCCCAACCGCTGCGCATCTGGCTGGCAGCGCGCAGCGATTTGCCCGTCATCGGCGACTGGCTTCAGCAAGTTTCGGTGGCTTACGGGGCGAGCTGGTTCGGAACCATCTACGATCTGACGATTGTATTTTTCCTGCTGCGGCGCCGGACCCGAAAAATCGCATTCCTCGCGGTCATCGGCTTCCATGTCGGGACTTGGCTGCTGTTCCACATTGGCATGTTCCCGTGGATCATGATCGTGGCCACCACCGTCTTCTTTTCGCCAGACTGGGCGCGGGTTTGGCTCACGCGGTTTGCGACGAAAGCGGAGCGATGGTTTCGCCGCCCAGCATGGGCCGAGTGGGCAGAAGCCTTCGCCGTTCGAGCCCAAAGCGCCACGCCTCCCGTCCTACTCCATCCGCGGCTCACCGTCACGCTCCTGATCCTCTACGTCGCCGCGCAGGTATTGCTGCCACTGCGCCCGTATCTGTTCGGCAACGGCCACCCGGCGTGGAGTTATCGGGGGTTCAATCTGGCCTGGCAAGTCATGGTGGCGGAGAAAACCGGCTACGTAGAGTTTTACGCGCGCGATCCTGAGACTGGCCGCCGACGCAAGGTAGCGGCACGCGAGTATCTCACGCCACGCCAGGAAAAACTCATGGCCCAGGACCCTTACCTCATCCGGGTGCTGGCGCAAAAAATCGCAACCGATTTGCAAGAGCCGGGCCCCAGCCGACCCGAGATTTGGGTGCAAGCTTTTGCGACCCTGAATGGCCGACCCAGCCAGCGCCTGATCAATCCCGATGCCGATTTGTCCGGCAACAATTTGCCAGGGTGGATTCTGCCGCTTCAAGAGTGATGCGCGCGTCGCGGCCAGCGACAATGCCACGAGGACTTACTTCAATGCCCGATATGCGACGGCTGGCGCACCCGTTTCTTGTCGGTCAAGCGCTGCCGAAACGATCAGGTCGCTCGTTGGGAAGCTACCCGATGTTTCAGGCGGAGCGGGTTCGCCTGGGCTATTTGCTGCTCACGCCCGCCAGCCGTGGTTCTCGCGCACCTGAATCATCGCGGCCAGGATATCATTCCAGGTCTGTTGTTTCATCAGCGTTTCGTTCGGGAACATGCACCCGTCCCAGCAGATGTGTTTGATTTTCTTCGTCACCTTACCGGCGTCGTCGCGCAACCAGTAGCCGGCGTCGCGCGCAATGTTCAACTTTCCGTTCGGGTCGGTGGCCAGACAATGCTTGCCGGTCTTGTCGTGCGAACCGCTGCCCTTCACCGTCGCGTCATTCTGGGCGACGTGGAAATCAATGGTCCAGGGGCGCAGGGCCTTGGTGAGCTTCTTCATCGCGGCGTGGAATTTGTCCGGCTCCCAACTGAATTGTTTCGGCACGATCCGAT
>JANOHH010000428.1:0-1993 GCA_031406395.1 Verrucomicrobiota bacterium
TGTTGTAAGGCGGGCTGACTTTGCTGCAAGAGTTCGTCCAGTTCCTGCCAGGAGTTGGTTTGATTGCCAGTCTGGTTTTGGTAGCTGAAGGGCGGACAAGCTTGCTGGCTGCCACGGCGGGCGGTGCCGGATTCATCCGGAATCATTGCGGACATCTGCCCGGCGTACGCCTGCAACCGCGCCGGAAACTTTCTGATCACCTCGGAGAAGGTGTTGGAGAATTCCACGCTCTCCGCCGTGACCGGAGGCCAAATTTGCGCGGCATCAAAAGTTTCCCCTTGGGCCGCCTGATCGTGCTTCCAGCTGCTCAACGACCACTGGCCGCGCCAGCGCTCTTCAACCAATCCGATCAGCGGCGCGGCCACCAGCAACCAAAGCAGCCACCGCGCGCCATGACGACGCGACGGGTTTGGCAGTTTTGACTTCAGCTTTATCATGCGCTTTGCTCCGCAGAACGGCAGGAACAAGGGCTATGTCAGCAGTCTTGATGCCCGCAATTTCCGGCGCGGCAAGTTGATAGAAAAGGAGTTTTGAGATTGGCCTCTCCCACCGCCGCGTGTCCCGAATCAAACAACCGCCATGCTCCGGGCGGTCGCTGCGCGGCAAGACCACCTAAGCTTGTACGGAACGATGCAGTCGGAATTTAACGCAAGGGCACAGCGCGGCCAAACCGCAACCAAACCGCCGGCCCGCCCGATTAAACGCAGAGGCCGCAAAGGTTCTCGCCAAGGCCGCAAAGAAAGCCTTCCTCCGAGTTCCTCGGCGCCAACCTCTGCGTCCTCTGCGTACTCTGCGTTAAAAAAGCTTCGCCGGACGCGACGATGTTGGGAGATAGCACTGCAAAGTAGCAATGACGCCAAGTTGGGACTCTCAACGGTAAATGCAGACTCGACCAACGGGTACACACCAGCCAGGGATGCCCAGTTTGTCGGATTCCTTGTTCTTTTTCTTTGCGTCTTCGCACCTTTGCGTCTTTGCGTTAAAAAATCTTCCGCATGGATTCGGCTAAGAGTCGCAGACCCGGGAGCCGCAACACGAAATCGCTTGTCGCCTCTTCTCGGTCGCCTAAAGTCACCGCCAATGAAAACGACGCCCAAGCCATTCACCGCGAATCGCGGCACGGCGAACAAGCTGCGGGGGCCGGTGGAAGAACCGACACTTTCGCCGGGACTGCGCCGCTACCTCTATTTCACGGCTGCGGTGACCGGGGCGGCCATCATGATCGTCGAAATCCTCGGGGCCAAGATGCTCGCCCCGCATGTCGGCACATCGCACTTCGTTTGGACGGCACAAATCGCCGTGACCCTCGTCGCCCTGGCGACGGGCTATTACCTTGGCGGCCGGCTGGTGGATCGCTCACCGCGCTTGAGCCGGCCCTATCTTGCGGTGCTGGGGGCGGCCCTGTATCTCAGCTTCACGGTCCTGGCGGTGGAGCCGGTCGCCAACTGGTGCCTGGATTTCAAACTGGTGCTGGGTTCACTACTGGCTTCGGCGTTTCTGTTCTTCATCCCGCTGGCTTTGCTGGCGATGGTCGGGCCTTTTTTTGTCCGCGGGCTGACGGTTGCCCTGGCCGGAGTGGGTGGCAACGTGGGCCGCCTCACGGCCATCAGCACGTTGGGCAGTTTCGCCGGCACGATGCTGATCGGCTATGTGCTGATTCCGTTCCTGCCAAATTCGGTGACAATGTTTGTGACTTCCGGCGCGCTCACCGCCGTGGCGGTTGGCTATTTTTTCGGCTGGGGCCGGAAGCTGGTTTCGCCCGTGGCGGTTACGAGCGGAATTCTACTGGTCGGTTTGGCCGGCGGAATCGGCGTGCTGTTGGATCGGCCCGCGCCGGGCGCCAGTTGGCAGGAGCTCTACCGGGCGAACTCCAACTTCGGCCGCCTCCAGGTTTTCGGTGTGAATGATAGCTCGCGCCGCTATTACATGAATGATTACTTGGCACAGAACACCTACGACACGCAGGCGAAACAGAGCGTTTCCTTGTTCACCT
>JANOHH010000489.1:0-14342 GCA_031406395.1 Verrucomicrobiota bacterium
CGTTCGTGGCCAAGATGGGCGCGGAAGCCGTCCGTGAAGCGCTCTGCAAAGTGGATCTGGCCAAGCAGGTCGAAAAATTGCAGGAAGGAATGACCGAGACCAAGAGCAAACAGATCCGCAAGAAAATTGCGAAGCGGATCAAGTTGCTCCAGGGTTTCATGGCGTCCAAGAGCCGGCCCGAATGGATGATCCTCACCGCCTTGCCGGTAATCCCGCCGGACTTGCGCCCGCTGGTGCCGCTCGAAGGCGGACGTTTTGCCACGTCGGATCTCAACGATCTTTATCGCCGCGTCATCAACCGGAACAACCGGTTGAAGAATCTGCTCTCGCTCAAGACGCCGGAAGTCATTATCCGCAACGAGAAGCGCATGTTGCAGGAAGCGGTGGATGCGTTGTTCGACAACGGTCGCCACGGTCGTGCCGTCACTGGCGCCGGCAACCGTGCGTTGAAATCCTTGAGCGACATGCTCAAGGGCAAGAGCGGACGTTTCCGCCAGAACTTGCTCGGCAAGCGCGTGGATTACTCGGGCCGCTCCGTCATCGTCATCGGTCCGGAACTCAAGTTGAACCAATGCGGTCTGCCGAAGAAAATGGCGCTCGTATTGTTCGAGCCGTTCATCATCCGTCGGCTGAAGGAGCTTGGCTACGTGCATACCGTTCGTAGTGCGAAGAAAATGATCGAGCGCCAGACCACTGAGGTTTGGGACATTCTTGAAGAAGTGACGAAGGGTCACCCCGTGTTGCTCAATCGCGCACCAACGTTGCACCGTCTGTCGGTTCAGGCTTTCGAGCCCCAACTGATCGAAGGCGAGGCGATCCGGATTCATCCGCTCGTTTGTACGGCATACAACGCGGACTTCGACGGCGACCAGATGGCAGTTCACGTGCCGCTGTCCGTCGAAGCCCAGATGGAAGCCCGGCTCCTGATGATGGCGACGAACAACATCTTCTCGCCCTCCTCCGGCAAGCCCATCATCACCCCTACGCAGGACATCACCCTGGGTTGCTATTACCTCACCGCCGAGCCGCGTACGCCGCTGCCGACGGACCTGAAGGAACTCATGTTGTTCGGCTCGAAGACGGAAGTCGTTTTTGCCTGCGACGATGGGGCGGTCAAAACCCACGATCGCATTCGTTTCGCCAATCCCGATTTCGGTCGCAAGACCGTTTACGGCGATTCGACCAGCAAGGTGATTGTCACCACCGTCGGTCGCGTGCTCTTCAGCGAAATCTGGCCGGATGACCTGGGTCTTTACAACAAGGCCGCCGGCAAGACTCAGCTCGGCGATCTCATCTGGCGTTGTTACAAGAGTTGCGGTCATGAAAAGACCGTCATCATGCTCGACAAGCTGAAAGAGCTTGGCTTCCGGGAAGCGACCAAGTCCGGTTGCTCGATCGGCATTGACGACATGATCATCCCGAAGGAGAAGGATCAGGAAATCGCGGCCGCGCAGGTGCTGATCAAGGAAGTCGAGAAGCAGCATCGCAAGGGCATCATCACCTCCGGTGAACGCTACAACAAGATCGTGGATATCTGGACGCATGCGACCGACCAGATTTCGAACGTCATGTTCAAGACGTTGGAACAAAACCAGGGAAAGAAGGAATTCAACCCGGTCTACCTCATGGTGGATTCCGGCGCCCGCGGCAATCGTCAACAGGTGCGTCAGCTCGCCGGCGTGCGCGGCCTCATGGCCAAACCCAGCGGCGACATTATTGAGAAGCCGATTCTCGCGAACTTCCGTGAGGGGCTCACGGTGCTTGAATTCTTCATCTCCACGCACGGCGCCCGCAAGGGTCTCGCCGATACCGCGCTGAAGACCGCCGACTCCGGCTACATGACGCGCAAGCTGGTCGACGTGTCGCAGGACGTGATCATCCGGGAGTACGATTGCGGCACCACCAACGGCATCTGGGTGCAGGCCATTCACGAAGGCGAAGACGAAGTCGTCAAGCTGGGCGAGCGTATTATTGGTCGTTGCGCGTGCGAAGACATCATGAACCCGACCAACCCGAAGGCGTTCCTGATTCGTGCGAACGAAGAATTCGACGAAGTCACCGCCAAGGCGCTCGACGTTGCGGGCGTCGAGAAGGTCAAAATTCGCTCCGTGCTGACGTGCGAAAGCAAGCAGGGCACGTGCAAAGCCTGCTACGGCCGAAATCTTGCCACGGGCGGATCGGTCAAATTGGGAGACGCGGTCGGCATCATTGCCGCGCAATCCATTGGCGAACCCGGCACGCAGCTCACGATGCGCACGTTCCACATCGGCGGCACGGCCGCCGGCGTGTTCAAGGTGCCGCAGATCAAGGCCAAGTTCGAAGGCAAGGTCAAGTTTAACGACCTCCGTTACGTCACGCTCGAAGACGGCAACAGCATCGTCCTGAACAAGAACGGCTCGATCTCGATTTTGTCCGAGGAAGGTCGCGAGTTGGAAAACCACACCATCGTCATTGGCTCCGTCATCGCGGTCGCCGACGGCGGCCACGTGAAGAAGGGTGCCACCTTTGTGCAATGGGATCCGTACAACGCACCGATTCTCTCCGAGAAGGCCGGGCACGTGAAGTTCCACGACATCATCGAAGGTGTGACGATGAAACAGGAAATGGACGAGACGACCCAGCAAGAGGCGAAAGTCGTCATCGAACACAAGGAAGATTTGCACCCGCAGATCATCATTTCCGATGACAAGGGCGAACCACTGGCGAATTACCCGATTCCCTCGGGCGCGCACATTCTGGTCAACGTCGGCGATAAGATCGTCGCCGGCACGCTGATGGCCAAGACGCCGCGCAAAACGACCAAAACCAAGGACATCACCGGTGGTCTACCGCGTGTGGCGGAACTGTTCGAAGCGCGCCGCCCCAAGGACGCCTCGGAAATCTCCAAGATCGACGGCATTGTGGACTTCGGTGCAAGCGTTCGCGGCAAGCGCTGCATTGTTATCAAGGATCCGGTCACGCAACTCGAAGAGGAACACCTCATCGCCATCGGCAAGCACGTCATCGTGTTCAAGGGCGACTTCGTGAAGAAGGGGCAGCAGTTGACCGAAGGTCCGATGGATCCGCATGAAATTCTCGACGTGTGCGGCCCGCAGGAATTGCAGGAGCACTTGGTCAATGAGGTGCAGGAAGTCTATCGCCTCCAGGGCGTGACGATCAACGACAAGCACATCGAAATCATCGTGCGCCAGATGTTGCGCAAGGTGCGCATCACCGAACCCGGTGACACCCAGTTCCTCTGGGGTGAACAGATTGAACGGCTGGAATTCGAAGGCGAAAACGAGCGCGTGGAGAAGATGGGCGGCAAACCGGCTGAAGCCTCCCCCGTGTTGCTCGGCATCACCAAAGCGTCGCTGGAAACCGAGAGCTTCCTGAGCGCGGCCAGCTTCCAGGACACCACCCGGGTGCTGACCGAAGCGGCCACCCGGTCCCGCGTGGACAACCTGCGCGGCTTCAAGGAAAACGTCATCATGGGCCACATCATTCCGGCGGGCAGCGGATTCGATTACCACCGGAAGGTCCAGCTCAAAGTCCTCGTGGATGTGGAAGACATCGAAGAACCCGAGCCCGAGGAGGCCGAAAATCCGCTGGCCGTTTGATCGCTCAGTTCAAATAATTACGAATCGGGGCGCTCTCCTCACTGGAAGCGCCCCGAACTACGTACTCGCCGGAATTCGGAAGTGGGGCGGTTGCCCGGGGCGTTTGGTCGAAGACAAGGTGCCGGCGGTGATAGCCGAGCTAAAATCACTCCATCAGCAGCGGCTGGAAACAAGATCGTTGGCTTGGTGCTGAGGCGGAAATCTGTGTTCAACTTCTGACAATCTGCGGTCCAAGACACACGGGCTGAAGTCTACAAGTTAGGGTTTAGAGGAGTTCGCGGCCAGTGCGCCATTAGTTTCATCTTTCGTCACCGGTCCGATTCTTCCATCCTAACGGCGTGGACGCCTCACCTATTCTTCCCATCGTGGTGATCTTGGTTTGCGCCGGTGCAAGTTTCTTCTTTGCGCTGGCGGAGACGGCGCTGTTTTCCCTCAGCAAATGGCAGGTGCGCGAGCTCAACCAACGGGCTGGTAGCGCGGGCGTCGTCGCCACGCGGTTGCTGGCCGAGCCGCAGGATTTACTGGCAACGATGGTGCTGGGCAATACGTTCGCCAACGCCGGCATGTTAGCCGTTGGATTGTGGATGGCGCTCGGGGATCACTGGCCACTGGCCGGGACGGTAGCAACAGTGACCGCGGTGTTCCTGCTCACCCTCTTTCTCGGCGAGGTGCTCCCCAAAACGCTTGCCGTGCGCCGGCCGGAAGTCTGGTCGTTGCGGGTGGCGCGCCCGCTGGCGTGGTTGCATCGGGTGGCGCGCCCGTTGCATCAGCTCGCGCAACGGCTCAATCACGCCCTGCTGCGGGCGGTGATTCCAGCATCGGTGAAACCGCAACAGACGCTGACGGACGCCGATTATCACGAGTTGGTTGAGTTCGCTTTTCAGCAGGGCAACCTCGCGCAATCCGCCCGGGACATCATTTTGCAAATCGTCAATCTAGATCGGCGCACGGTGCAGGATGTGATGCGGCCACGCGCCCAGATGGCGGCGATCCCGGATGATCTGGCGCTCGATGAAATGATCACCGCCGCGCGCGCTTCGCGGCATCGACGGCTCCCGATGTTCGACGAAACACCGGACACGATCGTGGGCATCCTGAACACGCGGGCGCTGCTGCTGGATCCGAATGTGGATCTCGCGGACGCCATCGAATTTCCATCGTTCGTGCCGGAGACGATGAACCTGTTGCAGTTGTTCAAAAGCTTGCAGCGGCAGCAGCGCGGGATGGCGATTGTGCTGGACGAATTTGGCGGCGTATGCGGTTTGGTAACGATGGAGGACATTCTCACGGAACTGGTCGGCAAGTTTCATCGGGCAGTCGAAAGTGAGGGCTTGGTGATGGAGAAACGGGGGGCGGGGCTTTGGCGGGTAAACGGAACGATGCGGTTGGATGATTTTCGGCGGGAGTATCGCGAGTTGGGCGAAGTGACGGGCATTGAGACGATGGGCGGATTGCTGATGAAGTTGCTGGATGTGGTGCCCGGCGCGGGCGAGTCGGCGGTGTTTCGAGGATTAAGACTGACGGCCCACGCGGTGGACGAACGGCGGGTGCGGGAAATCCTGGTTGAGCGGATCAAATAGAGTGCGCAATCGTCGAACATCAAACGCGCCGTCCGCGGGCCACAGCTCCGAGGTGGGGAGTTGGTTGTTCATGGTTCAGACGCTCTGTTGAGCATGGAAAATAATCTGCTCATTGCGCTGGGGTTGGTCGGCTGTCTGGTCTTGTCCTTCTGGCTCTCCGGCATGGAGGCGGGCGTGCTGGCTTTGAGCCGGTTGCGGATCCGCCAACAAATGCGGGCCGGGCGGCCTTCGGCCAAGGTGTTGCATCAATTCTTGGAGAACCCGGAGAATTTTCTCTGGACAATCGTGGTGGGCAATACCTTGGTGAACTTTGTGGTGTTGGGTTGGTTTTTTTCCACGTTGTACGGACAGGTCTCGTTGCGTTCAGGCTGGTTTGCGCTGTGGTTCACGGCGGCGGGCCTGGCATTTTACACCTTCTTCGATCTGCTGCCCAAGATGTTGTTCCGCACCTACCCGAACCGCCTTTGCCTCGCGTTGGCGCGGCCCTTTCGAGTTTTGCATATCGGGCTTCGACCGATCGTGGCCGTGGTGGAATTGGGTTCGCGGCTCCTGCTGCGTTGGTCAGGTGGGAAAATCTATGTCGGCCATCTTTTTGGCAATCGCGAGGAGTTGCGCCTGGTAACCCAGGATTCTGAACAAGTGTTTAGCAGCGAGGAACGGGCAATGATCAACCGGGTGCTCGACCTCGAGAATCTCGCGGTGCGCCAGATCGCAAAGCCCCTCGCGGAGGCGACGACGATTTCCATTGAAGCGACGGTGGCGGACGCGTTGGTATTGTTCCGTCAGAGCGGGCGGACGCGACTGCCGGTCTGGCAGGAGCGCAGTGGGGTTCGGCGCATTGCGGGCATGGTGAGCGCTGAGAGCTTGATTTTTAGTGAGCAGTTGGATCGGTCGCGCAGGCTGGCGGAGATGATCATGCCGGCGTTGTTCATGGATGAAGATCTGCGACTCGATGTGGCGTTGGATCGGTTGCAGCGCGGGGGCCAACGGCTGGCGGTGGTGCTGGGCCGCGATGGCCAGGAGGTCGGGATCGTGAGTCTGGCGGACATGCTGAAGACGATCTTCGGGGAGGTGAAGTTGTAATGGACTGGCATCATCTCTCGGTTCTGGCTTTGAAAATTCTCGCCGTCCTGGTGCTGGTGGCGTTGAACGGATTCTTCGTGGCGACGGAGTTCGCGCTAGTCAAGGTGCGGCTCACGCAGCTGGACCCGCTGATCGCGCGCGGGCAACGGCGGGCCCGGATGGTTCAGCATATCGTCACCCATCTCGACGCGTATCTCAGCGCGGCGCAATTGGGCATTACGCTGGCAAGCCTGGGATTGGGATGGATCGGGGAGCCGATTTTTGAAGAATTGCTTCAGCCGGTTTTTCGGGCGTTTGCCGTGGAGAGCTTGACCGTCCAAAAGTCCATTGCATTCGCCGTGGGTTTCACCGCGATTACCTTTTTGCACATCGTAGTAGGCGAGCAGGCCCCGAAATCGTTTGGCATCCGCCAACCCTTGCCCACCGCGCTTTGGGTGGCGTACCCGATGCGGGTGTTCTATTTTATAGCGTTTCCATTCATCTGGCTGCTGAACGAAAGCTCGTTGGGGCTGCTGCGGCTTTTGGGCCTGCAGCCGGCAACCGAACACGAAGGTGCGTCGTCCGAGGAGGAACTCAGTGTGCTGGTGGCGACGGCGCAGAAACATTTTGGTGCGTCCAGCTTCAGCCGGGACCTCGTGCAAAACGCTCTGGAACTGCGTCATCGCGTGGCGCGCGACGTGATGCGTCCGCGCCAGGAAGTCACCACGCTCGATACGGAAGCAACCGTCGTAGAATGCTTGGAGCTGGCGGAGAAAACGCGCTATTCACGCTTCCCCATCTCCGAGGGCGGCAACCTGGACCGAACGCTCGGTGTGGTTCACATCAAAGAACTGTTCGCGTTGCGGCACACGGTGCGCACGGGGGCGGACTTGTTACCGGCGGCGCGCAAATTGATTTATGTGCCGGAAACCGCCCGCCTCGAAAAGCTGCTGCAACTGCTCCTCGAGCGGAAATTGCATCTGGCCATCGTGGTGGATGAATACGGTGGCACGCTGGGATTGGTGACGTTGGAAAACATTATCGAAGAACTGGTGGGCCAGATTCAGGACGAGTTTGATCAGGAAAAACCGTTGCTGACCCAGTCAAGCGAGACGAGCTGGGAAGTCGCGGGCGCACTGCCGCTGCATGAACTAGAGGAACTGGTCGGCACCCCGCTCCCCGCCGAAGGCATTACCACGACGAGTGGCTGGGTAACGCACAAGCTGGGCGGGTTTCCGAAAACGGGTGACGTAATTAAAGTGGGCACCTGCGAACTTCGGGTCGAAGAAACTGACGGCAGCCGAGTGGCGCGATTGCGGGTGACGAAACGCTGATGGCGCTTCGGGTTACCGGTTACCAACGCGCGCCGCGCACCGCGAAAATCGCGGTCGCAATTCCCGTCAGAACACACAAGCCCGCCGCGGGCCAGAGCTGGTTTTGGAAGGCACAGGTCGCGAACAGCGTGAGTGCCAGCAACCAGACGAAAAGGGGATGGTAGTCCAGCCGGTTCTTGTTCGTGCGCGCCGGCTTCTTGGAGAGGGACGGGGTGGTGAACGCCAGGATGAGCAACGCGGTGAGCCCCCAGCCGAAAAAGTTGGCGATCGGGGCGCCGTACCAGGCGAAGGGAAATTTCGTCGGCAGCCAGAGCCAGTAACGGTGCACATGGGCAGCACACGGTTCTAGCGCGAGATCGAAGAGCACTACGAGCGTGGCGGTAACCCCAATCAACCAAAAAGCGTAGCTCTTTAGTTTGCGCCATGGTCGAAGGATGAGTTTGGCGACGCCGCGCGCATTCAGAATGGCGATAATCCAGATCAACGGCGTAGGCCAGGCCAGCAGATTGAAAAACTGTGGCCCGGCGGCCTCTGAATAGAGGAATGGCCCGAAGGGAAACGCCGTCTTCGCTCCCATGCCGTGCGCGATGCCGCCAAGGATGCCGATAATGACGGCGACGAGCAGGACTTTTTGTCCGGGGAGGATCCGGGAGAGGGACGCGAGCGTCGCTAGGGTGGTGATTAGAACGAGCAGGGCGTCGGACCAACCCGGCTTTCCGGGCAGAGGTGACCGGGTGATGGTCGTCCCCAGGACGAGGAAAAAACTGACTAGGGCCAGAGCTGAAATCGCGTGGCCACCCAGGTATAACAGGCGGGTGGACGGAACAACCTCGGCCTTAGCGCGGCGGGATGGTGGTGGTGAACCCATATTGGTGCCGCGGAGCGTAAAACCAAAATCCGGTGATGCGAAGTCAAAAAGTGGACAGTGGCGAATCTTAAGCAACGAAGGCAGCCCGGGATCGAGATTTTGAATCGTACGCGGTCGGGGTGTTTTCCTCGTTTCATATTCATCCTCCACAGTCCGTCCTGTTCCTTGGCATCAAACTTGTTCATTCCGGACGCGGATGCATGACCAATCAATGAATTTGAATGAAACGATGCAGGCGATTCGCGCTTGTGCCACGCGGATGGACGCGCAATACGGCAAGACCGTCTTCGACGAATGGGTGGTGGTGGCGCTCCAGGAACCGCAGGCCCGCGTCCTCGGCTATATCGGGCCGCGCCAGGAGGTCTTCGCTAAAAATTTCATGCGTGACCTCGGTAGCTTGCGGGCGTCGCTCCTAAACGGCCGACACCAGATCGGTGATTTCGACTTCGCCCGGCACGCTGCGGGCACGGGTTTTGAGGCCTTCATGGTGTTAGGCGCCGGACGATACTTGATCTGCAACAACACGCAGTCTTCGATGGATGAAATCGCGAAGGATCCCCGCTGGTTGGTCGCCCAGGTGCCCTTTGCCGAACTGAGTGAGCGCGTGTGCGCCGCTTCGCTGGCGGGCGCGGTGTAACGGGCTTTTGTTGGCAGTATCCTGCCACGTTCAGTTGCCGCGACCGGGGTTGAGTTTTCAAATCGGAATCAAGACCTAGCGCAGCAAACCATGATTCAGAAAATATCCGTACGCTGCCACGAGCGCAAAGCCCACGAGCCGGGGCAGACGGCCCATGACGCCGACGAACACAAGGTGAATCACCGTCGCACCGCCGATGACATACACGCCGGTGAGGAAAAAGTCCGGCAGTTTGAGCGGGTGATGCAACGCGAAAATGCCGACGCACAAGGGCAGGCAAATGTGGCCGTCGCCCACCTGGGACGTGTAAACCACTTCCGGTTTCCTCCGCCAACCATAATAGAGCGCCAGCATGGCGTTCGGCAGTACCATCAACCAGCCGCTCAACCAACCGAGATTCTTTGCGCTGATGAATCCGCCGCTGGGAAGTTTTGAGAGCCAGGTCATCAGCCAAGCAATGCTCACATAGGATGCGTACGCACCCGCTCCGAGCAGGATCAGATTCAACGGCAATTTCCAACCCAATGACTTGCCCTGTCGTGCATTGCTTTTCAGCACCTCGAAAACGTGAAAACATTGCCAGAACAAAAATAAACCCACGAGGACCAAGCCGTCATTGAAGTTCAAACGCCCGTCCCGGCCCAGGGCATAGACTGCGCCGGTGAAAAACAGCACCGCGGTGAGCGTGAGCAGCATTGAAAGACGGTGCAGATGGTCGGCGGGCGGTCCGCCCCCTTTTTTGGATTTGCCTTTCGGGGCGGCGGCCGGTTTCGCTGGCCAGAAAATTGCCGGCAGGCCGATGAGCAAGGTTAGATTTGTGACGTTGTTGACGAGGGCGTTGGTCATCACGTCTTCTCCGGGGCCGCCCTTGTGGGCGAGCAGGAAGGCGAAGATCAGATTCCCGATGCCGGAACAATATGGCATGATAAGCGTGCCCAGCACCGTGCCTTCGAAGCCATCGTCGCTCATCGCCTCCAGCCGCCAGATCATCAGCAGCGACGCGGCAATGAAAACCCCTAGGAACGCCCAAGGCGACCACGCACCGGTGCTTTCGATCTGATGAATCCACGAATTCAAGGCGGCGGAGTAAAGCAGTCTATCGGGGCAGAGCCAAGCAGGATTGGATTTGGATTTGAGCTACCCGCGTCCTCCAGCGTCAGCCTCCAAGCTTTGCCAGGATTCCGGCTGGCGTTGCACCGTGAATCCTGACGGTTTTGTGTCGGGCGGTGTGGCCACGAACCAATTCGACCTTGCCGCGCGGGCACTCCAGCGTGTCCGCCAGCAGTCGGAGTAACGCTTCGTTGGCGGCTGCATCCACCGAGGGCGCTGTGACGCGGATTCGTAGCTCCGGGCCCTTTGGTTCACCGATCTCGTTTTTCGAGGCGCGGGGTTGAAGCTTGATGGCGAGCGTGACGCCGTCGGGTTGGGCGGTAATGAAACTGGGGTGTTGTCCTTCACCCCGTCCTGCGCCCGATTTGATGGGGCTGGGGCGGCTGATAGGGCGGGTGAGAGATTTGCTTTTCCGATCGTGCATTCTCCGCAGACTTTGCCAGAATCATTCCCAAGATGAACATCAAAATGCTTTGTACGGCCTTTGCATTGGCGGCTGGGGTCGGGCTTACCGGCTGTGAATCGTCCCGCTACGAACCGTCGAACGTTCTTCCTGGGGGTCAGCCGGCGATTTTGCCGGTGCAGCCGCCGTTGGCCGAACTCGAAACGATCACTCGCGCCGCCGCGCAAGCCACCGCCCCGATCGAGGGCGCAGGCTGGCGCGACCTGTTTGACGGTCGGTCGCTTGCGGGCTGGCAGGTCACAGATTTCAAGCAGGGCGGCGGGGTGGAAGTGCGGGACGGGTTGCTGGTGTTCTTCAAAGGAGATAATTTCGTAGGTGTCAATTGCACCAATGAGATCTCGAAGTCGAACTACGAGATCTCATTGGAGGCGATGCGCGTGGCGGGGGATGATTTCTTTTGCGGGCTGACGTTTCCGGTGAACGATTCGTTCTGCAGCCTGATCGTGGGTGGCTGGGGCGGCGGGGTCGTGGGTTTGTCGAACATTGACGGCGCGGATGCCTCGGAGAACGAAACGACGAAGTTCATCACGTTTGAGAAGGGGCGGTGGTATCGCATCCGGTTGCGGGTGACGGAGCAACAAATCGAAGCTTGGATCGAGCAGAAGAAAGTGGTGGACGTAAACACGGTGGGGCGAAAGGTCGCACTGCGGTTTGGGGACATCGAACGTTCCAAACCGTTTGGCCTCGCCTCGTGGAGCACGAGCTCGGCGTTCCGCGGCATCAAACTGCGCGCGGTGACGGCCCCATAAGCTCCCGGGCGGCCGTCACGTCGCGGCCAATCTGGTCTCGCAATGCTTCCAGCGAGGGAAACTTCATTTCGGCGCGCAGCCGCGTAGCGAAGGTAACTTCCATTTCCTCACCGTAAATCCTGCCGTCGAAGTCCAGCAAGTGGACTTCAACCCGGAGTTGTGGGGTGGGTTGGCGCAACGTTGGACGATGGCCAAGGTTGACGACGGCGTGATGAGTTCGGCCAGCAACGGTGGCATGCGCGGCGTAAACGCCATTCGGCGGCAGAACAAAGCCGGTCGTTTCCAGGTTCGCGGTGGGGAAGCCGAGTTGATGGCCGACTTGGTCGCCGGTAACAATCGTTGCGGCGAGAGAATAGGGGCGGCCGAGCATCTGGCTGGCGGCGTCGAAGTCGCCCGCGCGGATGGCTTCGCGGACCCGGGTGCTGCTGACGATCTGACTATCGAGTGCGACGGCGGCAATGCCATGCACGGTGAAGTTCAATTCCGCACCGAGCTTTTGCAGCAATGCGACATTCCCGCTCCGCTGATGCCCGAAGACAAAGTCCGAGCCGACGCAGATGCTTTGGATATAGCCGAGGTCACGGGCAAGCTTGCGGATGAAGTTTTCGCCGGTTTGGGCGCTGAACGCTTGGTCGAAGCGGAGCAGGAGCAAGGCGTCCACTCCGAGCGATTCGATCGCGCCAACCTTTTGCGCCTGGGAATAGATTAACGGCGGGACGCGGTCGGGTGCGACGATCGCACTGGGGTGACGGTCGAATGTGAGCACCACGGCGAGACCGTCATGCTGGCGGGCGTCGGCGAGGGTTTGCCGGATGATTTGCTGATGACCGAGGTGAACGCCGTCAAAGACACCAATGGCAAGACAGACTTTGCGGCTGTCTGGCCGCAGTTCGTTGGCGCTGTGAAGGAGTCTCATCCGGTAGCCTCAAATCAAGAGCGTTTATAAGAGCCAGGTGCTGCCGCCAAACTCATCATCCCGATGCTAGCTCGTCGCGGCCAGCTTTAAAAAAGGAATTACTTTCTTTTCCAGTTCCGCTGCCGTGAGCCGCAGCACGGTGTCCAGCGGTGTGGCGTCGGCCACGTCGAATTTGCCGGAGACGCTGCGGCGCAGCGTGGTCAGGTGGGCCCCGCAGCCGAGCTTCTGGCCGAGATCGTGGGCGATGCTGCGAACATAGGTGCCCTTGGTGCAGGCGAGTTTGAAGCTCGCGATCGGCTCCTGGTAATCGGTGAAACGAAAGTTGTAGATGTGAATGAGGCGCGGCTCACGCTCCACCTCGATGCCTTTGCGTGCCAGTTTGTAGAGCGGTACGCCATTTTTCTTGATGGCGGATACCATCGGCGGCACTTGCATCTGGTCGCCGATGAAGGCGGCGGCGGAGGTGTTCAGTTGATCGAGCGTGATCGGCGGAACCGGCAGCGAGGCCACGAGTTCGCCGTCGGAGTCATAGCTATCGGTGGTTTCGCCGAATTTCATCGTGCCTTCATAGACTTTGTCGTCACCCATGAGTTTTTCGGAAAGCTTCGTGCCCCGGCCGAGGACGATGATGAGCAAGCCAGTGGCATTGGGATCGAGCGTGCCGCAGTGACCAACTTTCTTGATACGAAATTGCCGGCGGATGGCATCCACGACATCGTGGGAGGTGGGGCCGCTGGGCTTATCAATGAGCAGGGCGCCGTCGAGCGCGGTGAATTCTTGCATGGCGAAATTACCGCGTGGCGTTGATCGCTTTCTTGATGGCCGCCACGACGCGGCGCTGGGTGGACAGCGGGCTGCCCACGATGCGCGCGCCCGCGGCGGCGGGATGGCCGCCCCCACCAAACTGGCCGCAAATGTCGCTCACGTTCACCTGATTGCTCTTGGAGCGAAGGCTTATGCGCGTTACCTCCGGTTCGATCTCCTCGAAGACGCAGGCGACGATGACCGGCTCGATGGCACGAATATGGTCAATCAAGCCTTCGGAATCCGCGCTGTCCGCGCCGGTGCGGGAGAAGTCCGCCTGCTTAAGCCAGAAATAGGCGATGCGGTCGTGGTGCGTGAGTCGGAACTTGTTGTAAACGTGCTTGAGCAGGCGGGCGCGGGGCAGGGGATAGGATTGGTAAACTTCGTCGCAAATCTTCGCGAGGTTGGCGCCGCGGGTCACAAGTTCCGCGCCGACATGGAACGAGCCGGGCCGCGTGTTTGGATATTGGAACGAGCCGGTATCGGTGGAGACCGCGGTGAACAAGCAGTCAGCGATGGGCTTGGTGATCGGCCACCGGGCAGTCTTGAGGAGGCGGAAAATCAATTCACCCGTGGAAGGCTCGCGCGGGGAAACCCAATTCACGTCCCCATAGCGGGTATTGCTCTCGTGATGGTCAATGTTGATGAGCAGTTTCCGTATGGCGACGTGCTTGCCCACCGTCCCGAGGCGCTCGAAGTTGGCGCAGTCGGTGGCAATGACGAGATCGAACTTCTGGCCGGGCCGGGGTTTTTGAATGTCGCCTTCAGGATCGAGGAATTTGTACTTCTGCGGCACGGAATCCTGATTCCAGCAAACAACCTTCTTGCCTTCGGCGCGCAAGGCGAGCATGAGGCCAAGCTGCGAGCCGGCACAGTCACCGTCAGGTCGCATGTGGCCGACGATGCAAATGGTCCGCGCTGCGCGGATGGCCTCGATGATGCGGGTGATGATTTGGGGATGGCTTTTCATCAGCAAGTAGCCGGGTGGACTCAGGTCTCAGGAATTGGTTCGGCAACGGGCGCCGTCTTGTCCAGTTCCTCGATGATTTGCATGACGCGATTGCCCCGGACGATGGAGTCGTCAATTAAGAATCGGAGCGTGGGCGTGTAGCGGAGAATCACGGACTTGGCCACGAGCCCCTGGAGACGCGAACGATGTTCGGTGAGCAGCGCCAAGCCGCGCTTCTGTTGATCGGCGTTGCCCAGAATGCTGATGAAGA
>JANOHH010000500.1:0-1042 GCA_031406395.1 Verrucomicrobiota bacterium
GATTTCTTGGTCAAGCTTTGGCGCAACGATTCTGCGAAAGCGGTACGGACGTCGTCATTCTCACTCGTGCGCGTCGCGGGCGGACCGACGGCGTTAAGGAGTTGGCCTGGGATGGGAAATCGTTGGGGGAGTGGGTGGAACTCGTGGACGGCGCGGACGCCGTGATTAATCTGACCGGGCGCTCGGTAGATTGCCGGTACACGGCGGCCAACCGTCGAATTATCATTGCGTCACGGGTAGATTCGACCCGCGTTTTAGGCGAGGCGATTGCCCGATGCGCCAAGCCACCGCGGGTGTGGCTCAATGCCAGTTCGGCCACGATTTACAAACACACATTCACCACGCCGATGGATGAAGCAGGTGAAACGGGAGCGACGACAGAAGCGAAGGATGATTTTTCCGTTGAAGTCATCCGCCAATGGGAACGGGCTTTGGACGAGGCGCGGACACCGGCGACGCGGAAGATCGCGCTGCGGATCACCATGGTGTTTGGTGCGGCGGGCGGGGTGTTTCCGGTACTGCGCCGGCTCGCGCGGTTCGGCTTGGGCGGGCGGATGGGGAGCGGTCGGCAATTCGTTTCGTGGATCCATCTTGCGGATTTTCTCCGGGCGGTGGAATGGCTGCTCGCGCAGGATCCTTTCAACGGGCCGGTGAATCTCGCTGCGCCAAATCCCTTGCCGAACGCCGAGATGATGAAATTGATGCGCAAGGCGGTGGGTATGCCGATTGGTTTGCCGGCGACCGAAGTGATGCTGGAAGTCGGTGCCGTGTGTTTGCGAACGGAAACGGAACTGATCCTGAAGAGCCGCCGGGTCGTGCCGGGGAGACTACTTGCGGCGGGGTTTCAGTTTCAATTTCCGGAAATGGGCGCAGCGCTGCGGGATCTCGCTTGACGGAGTTTCGCTGGCCCTATTCAAGGTATTTATGAAGAAAAGCTTTCTCGCCTATCACTCTGGCAATTGTCGCATCCAGCACGAAGCATAAGGCTCCGAGTGGTTTCTTCGCCACGGCCAGCGCTTGCGGTTGGTAGGGTTGTGAAGGC
>JANOHH010000543.1:0-3233 GCA_031406395.1 Verrucomicrobiota bacterium
GTCCGGTTCGGCGGCAAAGACATTCATTTTGAAGCCCGGCGGCAGGGTGGCTTTCGCCGCGGCTTCGGCGGGGGTTAGCCCGGCGAACAACACCACATCGGCCGGTGGTGGTTCGTTTTTCTTTGCCTCCGCAACGGAATACTCGTTCGCGAACTGCGGGCGCGCGGCGTGCAATTTGAAATCGTCGAAGTTGATGTGACCCCAGCCGCCGCTTTCCTGATCCACTAGGCGGATGAAGATTTCCTTCCCAAGTTGCTCGCGTAAATCCACCACGACCGGGCGCAAGGTCTCGTTGTCGGCGCCGGAGATTTTGAAGACAACCGTCTGCGTATCGGCGCGGACAAGTTCGACGCGAGTGTTTGCGTGCGCGCCGCCCGCCACGAGGAAACTGGCGAATGGCTGCGTCACTTTGAAGGGCACGGAAGTGAGCGTGCCTTGGGGCGCATCGCCGGTGATCTCGTAGGTGCCCACCCAAAACTGGCCGGCGTGCCGGCTCGGCATGTCGGGCCGGCGTGGGGACACGGTGTCGCCGCGCACGGGCTGTTTCGCGAACGCCACGCCTTCGGCAACCCAATCCTTGAGCGTGCCGGTTTCGAAATCGAGATTCAGCGGCTGGCCATTCTTGCCGAGCGGCAATGTGCCATCAGCGGCGGGGAGAGATTGTGTGAGGGCCGCCGCAAACAGACCGGCGGCGAGAAAGACGAGGGCACGTTTCATTGGTTTGGTTGACGGGTTAAGGACGGATGAATTCAGTCAACAAACCGCGTCGAGGTCAAGCTTGCAGCGGAGAACGGAAACTATCGAGGAAGTTTGGGAAACGTTCTAACGCGCGCGACTCCGCTTCGTCCCTCCGCTACGCGCGGTGGACGCCTCACTGAATAACTCTTACTCCAACCCCGCACGATTGTTGACAACCCTCATAAGAGCTCAGCGACCCGGCCCACGAGGGCGCACGATTGCAACCGCGACGCTCACGCCAGGTTAGATGGCAGCGCATGATTAGCACACCAACCGCCTCCGAGGCGGGGCAATGACACAAAAAGCTGGCTCAGCGTAGCCGATTGCGATTCACCGCTTTTGGTTTCCAGCTCTTTAAGAGGCGGCATTCTCATCGCATCTCGTGCTCCGAATAAAACACTCTCCCCGTCCTGCCCCCAAGGAAAAGATCTGCGCCTCGCGCATTCGTCCACGTCATTGTGAAGCTCTGACCATCTGAGCTGTAGCGCCAGCTATCCAAATCGCGCGCCGATGAACCCTCGTCGCCCCAACGCAAACTCTGCAACGGCAACTCAGATAGTGAAGCCGGAAACCTGCCGTGCTTCTGGTAATGGGCAGGCATTGCCTCGGCGGTGATGAGGCGGACTGACATCATCTTGGAAAGATCGCGAGATGGCTGAGCGACGGTGCGGTCAAGGTGACGGTGAACCGCGAATGCCACAACGACACCAGCGATTAGTGCAACAACCAGCGCGACAAGGAATCGATTGATGGTGCGAAGATCCTCCATGCGCGCAATGCCGCCTAACTTGAAGCAGTGTATCCCGCAGGCCGCCGCGAGCAAGCGTGGCTTTGTCTGAGCGGTGGTGCGGCGGGCTGCGGGATACACTGCCGTTGAACTGAGCCGCTGAGCCGGCGACGTTGTGCTACTGGGGAAAGTATTCTCGTGCCAGATCTCGCCGGGGTCGCGGCGGGTTCATTTGACCACGGAGGCATCCCGTTGCGCACCGGTTGGCCCCGTTGGCAGCGCTCTGGGCGGGCTCCCAGCGGGCTGACCACCCCGTGCCGCCATGGGTTTGGCGGCGCCAGACAACACGCGCCCCACCCGCGGCTGGCAGCGCGTTGAACGGGGTGGTTGCCTGAAGACTTCGCAGGGCGTTCATGACGAATCGAACCGGGCGCCCGGGCGGGGCGGCACTACGCGGACTTTGATCAGGCCGGGGCGCTGGCAAAACGGACAGCACGCGGGCGCGGGTGGGGCGGGTGGGGCGCGCAAGAGTTCCGGCAGCGGCTTGGGTTCCGTGGGCGGCGGCAGCGCGCCCAACAACTGCCGGGCGTGCGCCAGCCGCGCCTGCTTCTGCCGGTTGCCCAAGAGACCGTAGTGCCGGATTTTGACGAAGCGCTCCGGCAACACATGCAGCGCGAACCGCCGCACGAACTCCGCCGTGCCCAGCGTCATCGTCTTGGGCCGCGACCCGTCCGCGTAATCCTTATAGGCGAAGGTCACGTTCTGTCCGTCGGTGGCCAGCAAGCGCCGGGGACTCAACGCGACGCGGTGCGTGTAGCGCGACAGATAGGCCAGCACCTGCTCGGGGCCGGCAAAGGGCCGTTTGGCATAGACGACCCACTCGGAGGCCGCCGCCTGCCGCACCAACGCGGCGAATTTGGAGGGCGTCGCTATTTCCTGGAGTTGGCCGTGGAACGCCAGCTGGCCGGTGGCAAACAGGGGGTTGAGTCCCGCCAGATATTTGCCCCGGAACTTGCGGCTCAGGGCGCGCACCGGAAACAGATAATACGGCGCGGTGGCGACCCAGCGGCTTGGGTCCGCCGCCACGCCACCACCGGTGACGATGCAATGGAGATGATAATGATCGCCCAGCGTCTGGCTCCAGGTGTGCAACACGGCCGTGATCCCCAATTGCGCGGCCAACCGTTGATCCCCGAACGCCAACAGCGTTTGGCTGGCCGCATCGAAGAGCAGCTTGAAGAGCACTGCCCGGTTCTGGCGGATCAGGCCGTTGAGGGTGTGCGGCAGGGTGAAGACCAGATGGAAATACGGCACGGGCAGCAGCGTGGCCGCTTGTTGTTCGAGCCAGTCCACGGCCGCCGCGCCCTGACAGTGCGGACAATGGCGATTGCGGCAACTGTGGGCCACGACGTGTTCGCGCCGGCAGTGGGGACAATAGAACGCCTGCCCGCCCAGCGCGCTGGTCCGGCACACGGCCAGGGTGCGCAGGGTTTTCCATTGATGGGGCGAAAGGCGCAACGTCGCCGCCGTGGGTCCGGCGAGGAACGGACGCAGGATCTGCCCCAGGGTGGGGCGCGGCGTCACGACGCGGGCGGCAGTTGGGAAAGGTCCAGCAACTGGAGCGGCCCGGCGATCTGCGCCAGCCGTTCCTGCCGCACATGCAGGTACGTGCTCGTGGTGTTGAGATGCGCATGCCCCAGCAGCCGCTGCACCGCCGTGATCTCCACGCCCGCCTCCAGCAGATGCGTGGCGAAGGAATGACGCAACG
>JANOHH010000564.1:0-3609 GCA_031406395.1 Verrucomicrobiota bacterium
CAACGCGGAATAGAGCCAGGCGGTCGGGTCGTTTGGATCGAGCTGCTCGGCCAGATGAAATTCTTTCTGGGCCGCCCGGAAATCCCCCAACTCGCTTGCAGCTTTGCCCAGATAGGCACGAAACAACCCGCGTTGCGGCTCGAGTGCGGCGGCGACTTGGATCGCCGTAAGCGCCGCGGCGAACTGGTGCTCCTGCATTAAACAAAGACCGCTCCCCAGCCAGGCCGGGCTGAAGGCCGCATCCAGTTCGCGGGCGCGGTCGAACGCGGTCTGGGCCGCGTGCGCCGAACCTTGTTCCAGCCGGATGAAGCCTTGCAACGCGTGGGCCGGCGCAAGCCGGGGAGAAAGCTCAAGCGCACGCTGAAGTTCGGCCAAGGCAGCGCGGCGATTGCCAAATGCGAAATCCAAGTCGGCCAGCCGGGCCGGAGCAAAGCCAAAGTTGGGTGCGAGCGCCACGGCCCGCTTAGCCGCCGCCCGTGCCACGCCCAAATCCGCGCGCGCCTGCAGCGAGTACGTTTGAGCGAGCAGTTCGCTGCTGGTCTCGGCGGAGAGGTTCGGCGGGTCCGTCCGGCCGGCTTGGTCGCCACGCACCACCGCGATAAGGATTTTGAGCGCGATTCGACCCGGAGCGTCGTTCGGCACTTCGGCGAGCAAAGCCTCGGCCTCGGCGACGCGACCAACCGCGAGTTTGAGTTGCGCGTGGAGAATGTTGGCGCCCACCCCGTTGACGGGTGATCCTTTCGGCCAGGCGCCGAGGGCGGCGACCAGATCACCGGAGCGATACTTCTCCAGCACTTCCTTCAATGCGGCGCGTTCGCTTGCGTCCAGGCGCAAATCGTCCGGGTTGACGACGGCGGGATAGTAGAGCGCCCATTGGATGACGGCGGTGGCGTTGAGGAGCGCAGTCACTTGCGGGGGCTGGCCAGGCTTCAAATTGAGTTCCTGTCCGCGTTCGAGCGCAACTTCGCCATCACGGGTGTTCAACGCGACGCGGCCGTCAATGAGCGCAAGCCGTAGAGCGGAAGTGTCCTCCGCGACTTCGAGCAAAAATTCCGTGCCGCGAATCGCTCCGGCGGCCAGCGGGGTATCAAATTCAATGTCTGCTGGCTTTTCGCGATTGAAGAAAAAGATCGAGCCGCCAGGCAATCCGAACCGTTTCTTCTCGGCGCGGCGCGGCGGGAGGATTTCGAGCGTGGTGCGTTCGCTCAAGCGGATGACGCTGCGGTCGGAAAGTTGCACGGCGGCGCGACTTTGAGCGCGGGTGCGGACGCGGTCACCAGGTTTCAACGCGAGACCGACGGTGGCGAATTGCCAGTTGGTGCCGCCCGACGTGAATTCCACTTGGCCGGCAGCTTCAATGAGGCGGCTCCCCGAATTCGTGGCGGCGTTGGTCGCCGGCGGATTGGTCGATTGTGCGCCAGCCACCAATGTGGCGAGCACGCCGCCCAGCAAGCACACCCGGAAGAATCGCACACGGAGAGGGTGCGCCAACGCGGGTGTAAAATGAACTCCGATTTTCCCCAAAGCAGAGCTTCGACACCGGGCAGCTCGCGGCGGTGATAGCGGTACGCCAGGTCGGATTCCGGTGCGCCCACGCAAGCGAATTGTCACGACGATTAGGTCACCGGGTTCCGTAAACTGCACCGCGAGACGGGTCGCGACTTCGCTCCCACGCTTCACTTCTCGCACGTGTCGGGTGACCGGTTTCACTTTGATTTCGGCGACCACCGCGGCTGACGGCAGTTTGCCAACGGATTTTAAGCAGACCTTCTGCCAACGCGATTTTATTGGGAAAAAGCGGGAGCGAAGCGTCGGCTCCATGGATTTGTTCCGTTCGCGGAACAATTGCTCCAAGAGTGAACTACTCCACCCGCACGCGATAGAATCTGGTTCCCGAGTTCGTCACGTTAAAGTAATTCGTCAGGCCGTTTCCGACCAAGGAGCCGGGCCACGAACTCCAACCGGTGAAAAGATTCGTGCTTTGCTCAATGGTATAAGTCTGACCGGAGAGCGTCAGGTAGCCGAGTTGCATGCCGTTCGGGATGCGCGTCAGCGTGCATTGCGGCGGCACGACGACTTTGAGCGCAAACGTGCCGGAGACGTTGCCGAGGTCGTTGGTGACCGTGAAAGCATAATTGCCGGTGTGGGTGTTGGTCACGTTGGCAAGCACGACCGAAGGAGCGGTTTGACCCGGCATTAGAACATTGTCTTTGCGCCAGGTAAACGCCATGGGCAGGCTGCCAGTGACCGGAGCGGTCAGGACAACGGTGGCCCCGGCGGCGACCACCCGTGGTGGCGGTGGGCTGGTGAGTGTGGGCGGCTGAGGTAATTGGTTGGTGTTGAGGCTGTAGTTCAACCAAGCCGTGCCAGACGCCCCGCTGACCCCGTCCACGAGCACGAGGTACTGACGCGCTATCATCACCGGAACCCGCACGCGCGCCGGTCCGTTGGAGCCGAAGCTGTCGTTGGCGCACGCCAGCGAAATCAAATCCTGATAACCTGTCAGCGCTCCGTTGAAGGTGTAAACCTCCATGACCGTGTCATACGTGCTGCCCACGGTGTCGAGTGTGATCGTGCCATTGGTCGGCGGTTGATAGAGCAGCCAATAGGATGCGCCGCCCACGACCCCGCAATGGGGCGGCTCCAACGGGTCGGTGACCGCGTGGGTGGTATTAAAGATCTGACTGCCGTTGTAGCCGCGGACCACGCCAAGGTTCATGGGTGTGGGGCCACTTTTGCCGGATAAGAGGTAGAACCCGCGCAAGGAACTGCCGCCGTCATTCACGCCGATCAACGGCGTGGTGGGCGTGTCGCGGAATTTTGGCTGCGCCAGCGTATTGGAAGCGCCGTCGGTGTTGATCTGAACCTCAGTGGGAATGGAGAAGTATTGGACCCCGCCGCCGGAATTCACGCGGAACTTGTAGCGCCCCACGTTCGTAGCCTGAAAACTGGCGATAACCAGATTGGTGCTGGTGGCGGAGGGAATCTCGTTGCCATTGAAATACCACTTGAACTGGCTGCCCGCGGCATTCGTGACGGCGACATCGAGGGAAACATTTTCGGCGAAGTTCACCGAACGATCCGGCGGCGACGAGAGCACTTTCGCTGGCGGCGCGGGTAGCGGATCGAAGCTCCAACTCAGTTCCACCTTCCCCACCGCGCCGAAATATCCGTCCACGGCAATCTCATATTGGTCGCCGGTGAAGACGCCGAACTCGATCTCGCTCTCATCTTCGAATCCTTCAGAGTCGTCCGCCCGCGCCACCTCGCGCAAGTCGGCGAAGGTGGCGCTGCTCGTGTTGGTGAATTGATACGCGGAGAGCAGTGTGTCAAAACCGCTCGCTTCGGTCTGGAAACGAACCACTCCGTTCGTTGGCGCTACCCATGAAATCCACAGCGAATGCCCGCCGGACTTGCCACCGTGTTTTGGTTCACCGGCTTCCACAGTGGCGGTGTGATTGGTTTGTTCTAACATCTGAAGGAATGTAGTTAACCCGGAGCGCAGCGGAGGGTTAATTGCATTCCCGGGTTGAACGAATCCGCGGCCAAGGTACAGCAGGTTTCCCTACGCAGCTGCGGCTTTTTCGGAAGGACTCTCTTTGCGATTTG
>JANOHH010000573.1:0-1538 GCA_031406395.1 Verrucomicrobiota bacterium
CCACGTTGCCAACGCCATTCTCCTTTTGGTGCTGCTCAATAGCATGACCGGAGCGTTGTGGCGCAGCGCGTTCGTCGCCGCCTTGTTCGCGATACACCCGTTGCACGTCGAATCGGTGGCGTGGGTGGCGGAACGGAAGGATGTGCTTTCCACTTTTTTCGGGCTGCTGACGCTCATCGCATATGGGCGCTTCGCGCAATGCAAAATGCAAAATGCAAAATGCAAAATTGCGGAGGAGGAATTGGGCGGCGGCGGGCAATACAAAATTACAAATTCAAAATTAGTAAGCGGCGGGAAAGTCTGGTTCGGAGCTGCGCTTGCATTTTTTGCGCTGGGGTTGATGAGCAAGGCGATGTTGGTGACGTGGCCATTTGTCATGCTGCTGTTGGATGTCTGGCCGCTGAACAGAATCAGTCTTGTGCCTCGCGTCTTGAGTCTTGCGTCTTGGCGAGTTTGGAAAAGATTAGTGATAGAGAAGCTGCCGTTCTTCGCGCTGACGATTGCCTCCAGCTTCGTTACGTCCCTGGTGCAGTCGCAGGGCGGCGCGGTGAGCACGGCGGGAAATCTGCCGTTGGATGATCGGCTGGCCAATGCCTTTGCGTCCTACCTCAAGTATCTTGGAAAAACCTTCTGGCCGACAGATCTGGCGATTTTTTATCCGCACCCGGACCTGCGCTATCCGGCTTCGGAACAGTGGCCCCTGGCGTTGATTGTTACCACGGCTCTGCTGCTGATCGGGATTTCTGTGCTGGCGATCCGCCGACTCAAGCAACAACCCTATCTCGCGACCGGCTGGTTCTGGTATCTGGGCACGCTCGTGCCAGTGATTGGCATCATCCAGGTCGGCACCCAGGCGATGGCCGATCGTTACAGCTATGTGCCGTTGATCGGGATTTTCATTTGCGTAGTCTGGGCAGGGACCGATCTCCTGACGCATTTACGTATTGGGAGAGCGGCGCTCGCCCTGGTCGGAACGGCGGCGGTGGCGGCCTGCGTGGTTGTCACCCATTTTCAGGTCCAGACATGGCAGAATGACCTCACCGTCTTCGGGCACGCACTGGCCGTCACGCGGAACAATCATGTGGCGCAGTCCATTCTGGGTAAAGCGCTCGCGCGGCAGGGTAAAAACGAGCTGGCGCTGGAACATTTTCGCGCCGCGTTGGCGGCCTACCCCAACCATGCCGATGCGCATCAGGATCTGGGCGCGACCTTTTACACGATGGGGAAATATCAGGAAGCGATTGAACAATTTCAGGCCCAATTGCAGGCGCGCCCGAACCAGTTCCGCAGTTGCAGCGGCCTCGGTGCGGCCTATTGGGCGCTCGGCGCGGATGACAAAGCGCAGGATAATTATGCACAGGCGCTTAGTCTCAACCCGGATTATCCGTCGGCGAACTATGGGATGGGGGCGGTTTTGTTTTCGAAGGGCCGGTTTGCGGAAGCGTCCGTTTTTTTTGCCAAGACGCTTGAGCGGATTCCGAATCATCCCGACGCGTTGGGAGCGCAGGGCCGGAGCCTGGCGTTTCTCGGACGCTGGA
>JANOHH010000600.1:0-6448 GCA_031406395.1 Verrucomicrobiota bacterium
TTTGTCGGCATTTGGTGGCCCGTGTCACCTACAGGCTGTCGCCGCCGCGGTGTGTCGGGGCACGGCTCGAATCTCCAGACTCCGCCTCCTTACGTCGGCGGCTACTTGTGTTGAGTCAGGCCACCGTGATGTCCTTGTCCAGATAGACGTCTTGAATCGCATTGAGCAATTCGACGCCTTCGGCGAGCGGACGTTGAAACGCTTTGCGCCCGGAAATCAGACCAGTGCCGCCGGCGCGTTTGTTGATGACCGCAGTCTTCACCGCAGCTTCGAGGTCGCCTTTGCCCTTGGACTCGCCACCCGAGTTGATCAAGCCCGCGCGCCCGGAGTAGCAGTTCAATACCTGATAGCGGCAGAGATCAATCGGATGGTCGGTCGTCAGCTCGGTGTAAACCTTTTCGTGCGTCTTGCCGTATTTCTCGATGGCCTGGTAGCCGCCGTTGTTCTCCGGGAGCTTCTGCTTGATGATGTCGGCCTGGATGGTGACGCCGAGATGATTCGCCTGGCCGGTGAGATCGGCGCTCACGTGGAAATCCTTGTCCTTCGTTTTGAACGCATTGTTGCGGAGGTAGCACCAGAGCACGGTGGCCAGGCCGAGCTCGTGGGCCCGCTTGAACGCGATGCTGGTCTCGACAATCTGCCGGGCGGATTCTGCCGAGCCAAAATAAATCGTCGCGCCCACCGCCGTCGCGCCCATGTTCCAAGCCTGTTCGACCTGGGCGAAATAAATCTGGTCGAATTTGTTCGGGCAGGTCATCAGTTCGTTGTGATTCAACTTCACCAAGAACGGAATCTTGTGGGCGTATTTCCGCGACATCATCCCGAGCACGCCCAGCGTGGAAGCCACGGCGTTGCAGCCGCCTTCGAGGGCGAGCTTTACGATGTTTTCCGGATCAAAATAATCCGGGTTCGGCGCGAAGCTGGCGCCGGCCGAATGTTCGATGCCCTGATCCACGGGGAGGATGGACAGATAACCCGTGCCGCCCAAGCGACCGGTGTCGAACATCTGCTGGAGGCTGCGCAGCACCTGCGGGTTGCGGTCCGTGCCCGCCATCACGCGGTCAACGAAGTCCGGGCCGGGAAGGTGCAGCTTTTCCTTGGGAACGGTTTTACATTTGTGTTCGAGGAGGGCCGAGGCGGAATCGCCGAGGAGTTTCGTGATCTTATTGCTCATAGTTCAGTGTCGATTGCTATTCCCTGCTAAAGTTTATCCCGCAGGCGGGGCGGAGGTCCGATTCACAATGAAACGAGACGCTCGTTTATGGGACGGAGGGTAGGGGAAGGTGGCTGCTCGAGCCACCTGAATTTTGGCGTTCTGTCCGCCGATTTTGCCTGAAACAACCAGTGGCGAGCCCGCCGCCTGCCCCGTTGAATTGGCAGAGAAATAAACGGCAAGGCATCGGGCACCGGCAAAGCTTTCCTTTGCCGCTCATTCCCCTGCCTTAGCATTGACGTCGGTTGCACCGCCCCCTTTCAATGAATTCAAACAGCGAACTAGGCTAACCCGACCTTCTCGCGGTTTGCCGGTTTTCAGTTTATTTTGCGCGCAATTGATTACGTGACGGGATGGGCTGGTGTCAAACCGCCCGTGGGCCGAACTACCCTAGGGTTTGCACCCTCCCTGCTCGTGGTATTCTTCCGGCCAACATGTTTCTTATTCGTCGCTTTGCGTTAAAAGTCTACTGCATGTTTTCGGTTTAGCCGACAACAACCGCGGACGGAACTCGAGCTGTCGGGCGAATTCGGCCCTCTGCTCACATGACAATATCGGGTCAAGGTTCGGTTGCGACTGATCCGAATTGGGAAATCGGTGGGAAAATTGACATCAGCGCCGCATCAATGCTACCCTCCACGCCAGCGTTGTTTGAATCATGAGCTCGGTGCTAAACCAACATGTGCTTGTCCTAAACCGCCTTTGGCAGGCCGTCAATGTCTGCACCGCGAGGCGCGCGCTCACCCTGCTGTTCCAAGGCCACGCTCAGGTTGTCCTCGACCACGCCGATGGCTCCTTCCAGACCTACAATTTTACCGCGTGGAATGATCTGTCCCAACAAGCGCCGCATCCGGAATCCATCCGCACCATCTCCTTCCGCATCCGGCTCCCGCGCGTTATCCTGCTGCTCGCCTACGACCGGCTGCCGAAGAAGGAAGTAAAATTCACCCGGCACAACATTTTTGAGCGCGACCAGAACACCTGCCAATACTGCGGCGAGGTGTTTGATCGGAAGGATTTAAATCTAGACCACGTGATGCCGCGCGATCGTGGCGGGCCGACCACCTGGGAAAATATCGTTTGCTCATGCATTGCGTGCAATACGCGCAAGGCCAATCACAATCCGCAAGAAGCCGGGCTCCATCTGGTCCGCAAGCCCAAACGACCCAAGTGGCGTCCGTTTGTGCAGATCAATTTCAGCCTTGACCATCACGACAGTTGGAAGCACTTCATCGACTTGGCGTACTGGAACGTGGAACTGGGCGAAGACATCCAATAGCGGATGGGATTTCGGTAACGATTTGGCAGGCGAGTTTGGGCTTTCAGACATTCGAGCCATGGGATGGAATAACACTGCGGAGTTAGCAGTTGGCTGTTCTTGAAATTCCACATCATCACGGAAGCGCCAATTTAATTGGTCGAAATCGAAGTTGGTAGCGCGTACGGGAATCGAACCAGTATTTCGTTTCCGCAAGGCACACAACTGCAATATAAGGCAATAATAACAGGATGAAACGCTGTTTACATAGGTGGACTTTAGCACTAGGTTTAGCACTGAAATGGCAAGCGTTCACCAACGACCGCGTTCACCCTACTGGCACGCCTCCTACCTGGGGCCGGATGGCCGGTGGATTCTCCGCAGCACCAAACAGGCAAACCGCCAATCGGCCTTGGCCGTGGCGATGGAATTTGAGCGGGCTTCCAAGCTCGCCACGCGCGGCGAACTGGTGGAAGCCCAAGCCCGCGAAGTCTTGAAAGACATTATGAAGCGGGCGGACTTGGGCGAAACCTTGCAAGGCGTCTCGATCAAAGCCCATTTCGACACCTGGCTTGCCAGCAAGAAGACGCGAAAGGCCAAAGCCACCGGGGAACGCTACGGCATGGCCGTGGATGAGTTTTTGAAGACGCTGGGAAAAACGTGCCGCCAAGTCCCTTACCAGCCTTACTGCGGCAGACGTGGAACGCTTCTTGAATCAGCGCATCGCCAAGAAATTATCGCCCGCCACGGTGCGCTTGGACGTGAAGATCATCGGCGGGGCTTTGAATGTAGCCCGCCGGCAAGGCTTGATTACCACCAATCCGGCGGAAGCCGTGGAACTGCCCGAAGCCGTGGGCATGGAGCGCGGGACGTTCACCCCGGCGGAAGTGAAGATGCTCGTGGACACGGCGGACGGCGAATGGAAGCTGCTTATCATGTTCGCCTATTTCACCGGGGCGCGGCTTTCCGATTGCTGCCGGATGCAATGGGACGGCGTGGACTTGGCGGGCGAAACCCTGACTTACCAGCAAGCCAAGACAGGCGCGAAAGTCTTCACCCCGCTTCACCCGGACTTGCTGGCGCGGTTGAACAAACTGGCGGGGACAGACAAGCCGGACGTTTTCATCCTGCCGCAAATCGCCGGCCAGCGCACGAGCGGACGCCGGGGGCTTTCTGAAACCTTCAAGCAGATCATGCGGAAGGCGGGGGTGGATTCGCAGACGGTGAAGGGCAAGGGCAACCAAATGTTCTCCAAGCGTTCCTTCCACGCCTTGCGCCACAGCTTCACTTCTGCGCTCGCCAATCAAAACGTGTCGTCTGAATTGCGGATGAAACTCACCGGCCACGCCACGGAAGGCGAGCATCAAAAATACACGCATCACGAAATCGAGAACCTCCGTGCCGCCGTCAAAAAAATCCCGTCGCTTGGCTGATTTCAACCATGTTTGACATCGGTAAACCTCTGTGATACCACTTCGATACTGAAATGCCGCGCAAAGTGCGACAACTGATGGCCGAGTTGGAAAAAGCCGGCTTTGTGAACCGGGGCGGCAAGGGCAGCCATCGGAATTACAGCCATCCGACCGGGGCGCGGGTCACCCTCAGCGGACAACCCGGCCATGATGCCCATCCCTATCAGGAAGGGCAGGTGCGGCGGCAGATCGAGGAAAGCCAAAAATGAAAAAAAACGAATTGAAAGCCAAGTCCGCCCGTTACCTGAAAATCGTGGAATGGAGCGATGAAGACGGCTGTTTTGTGGGCAGCGCGCCGCCCGTGATCGGGCCCTGCTGCCACGGCAAGGATGAAGCCAAGGTCTATGCCGAACTGTGTCAGATTGTGGAGGAATGGATTGAACTGCTCGAAAAGGATGGCAGCACCCTGCCCGAACCGTTCGGCAAGGTGAGTGATTTCAGCGGCAAATTTGTGTTGCGCGTTGAACCGGCCTTGCACCGCCGCCTCGCCGCCAAAGCCCTTGCCACCGGGGAGAGCCTCAACAGCTTTTGCACCCGGACCCTCGTGAAGGCATGACGCCCCGGCGCCCCGGTTGACAGCTTTAGCTCGGTGATACATATTTGTCTCACTATGAAAACAGCCACCATCAGAGATTTGCGAAACCGCTTCCCGCGAGTCGCCGCGTGGATTGCCGAAGGCGAGCCGGTGGCGATCACCAAGGCGGGGAAATTGTTTGCCCACCTCATGCCGCCAGCGCCCGTCAAAACGCCCAAGCTCGTCAAACCCGACATCATGGCGCGGTTGAAAGAAACTTGGGGCGACCGCATTTTTTCCAACAAGGAAGTTGCTGAAATGCGCGCGGCGGAATTGGACGGCGAAGAAGGATGATTGCCTTCCCGGACACGTCGTTTCTCTGCGCGTTTTACCGGCGGCAGGACAATTCCCCGCAAGCGGCAGCGTATTTCAAAGCCCTGCCGGAAACGTTGCACGTCTCCGGCCTGCTGGTTTACGAATTTCGCCAGAGCGGCCGTTTTCAAGTCTGGCTTCATGCGCAGGACAAGACCAAAGGCTACTCGCAGGCCGACTGTGACCGCGCCCTGGCCGACCTGCAAACCGACTTGGACACCGGCACGCTCGTCGTTGCGAGCGTGGACTGGCCGGACGTTCACCGGCGGGCCGAAACCATTTCCAAACGCCACACCATCGCGGGGGGGCATCGTAGTTTGGACCTGCTCCATGTGGCGACGGCGTTGCACTTGGGCGCGCGGGAATTTCTCACCTTCGACACCAACCAGCGCAAACTTGCCGCCGCCGAAAAATTGAAGGTGAAGCCGTAAAGCCAGCCGGCCTTGTCGCGCCGGAGCAAAGCGAAGGCGGACGCTGCCGCCGCCGTGAAAAAAATCCCGTCCTTGGGTTTGAAGTAGCACAAACAAGAAATGAAGACGCTGGCGGAGGCCGTGGCGAAGATGCCTGGATTGAAGGGCGCGAAATGACTTCCACCGAACTTGCCCACGGGACTGATTGGCAACCTTGCATGGATTGCGTTTTTTGTTGAGGCCGAAGGAATGTTTTCCTTGACAGAAGGGGCTATTTGTGAAGAATGGCAATAGCTAGCCCATAAACGATAGTCTCCACTTATCAGGAAAAGTCATGAAAACACAAATTCGCCTCTAGATTGCTGCTCTCACCATCGTTTCTGCTCAGGCACAGGTTTACCCTCCCAATGTTGTTGGCTACGTGAACCGCGCCTTCGGAGCAGGTGACAGTCTCTTCGCCAATCCCTTGAACGCCCCGCCCAACACCTTGAGCGACATTTTCGCAGGGGTTCCAAACCTTACGAAGGTCTCCTTGTGGAGCCCGACCACCAGAACTTTTTACACCGAGTCCATTTTCGAAGAATTTTCCGGTTGGTCGATTAACTTCACTCTCAATCCGGGCACCGGCGCCAAATTGTTCGCCCCGCAGTCTTTTGTTAATACTTTCGTCGGCAACGTGCTAAGTCACAACGGAGGGCCCTACGCCGATCCGCTTACGCCAGCACCGGTCTATTCCGGACCAAACGGGATGTTCCTTTTGGGCGATAAGGCCCCGGTAGCCTCGACTGGCAATGATATTTTTCTCAATATCCTTGGGCGCGCTCCCAAAGTCGGAGAGCAGGTGATGACTTTGACGACCACCAGCACCTATCTTGGCGGCGGCAATTGGGATCTACTCCCCACTCTGGGCGTAAGTGGTGCGGTCTTTCTCATCGTGCCGGAACCCTCCGTGGCCGCCCTCGGTCTGCTCTGCCTTGCTCTGCTCCGCAAATACCGTAGGAAGCCATAAGCGGCGTACGCCAGAAAACCCTCCGGCGCTCCGCATCGTTACGGAGGAAAATCTGGTTGCATCCACGATCGTCCGTGTTTCACAATTCGCGTTCATTCGTGTCTAATCCTTGAGCCACACCAATCGTTGCAGCTTCCCCGAAGGGATGTGAAGCTGCTCCGCTTTAATGTTGGTCGGAACACTTGGGATGTGAAAGACCT
>JANOHH010000867.1:0-10183 GCA_031406395.1 Verrucomicrobiota bacterium
TGCCGGCAATCCACGCCGTGAGGTCGGCGGGATTCGCGCCCCGCCAGCCGTTTTGCTGGAAAAGTTGATGCTTCGATCTATTTCGGGATTAACAACCAAGCGACTTGCGATCATCAATGACCAGACCTTCGGAACAATGGATCGGGCCCGCGTCCGGTTGGCCAAGACAAATGTGCTGGTGCGCTGCCTCGAAATTCGCACGAACTCCGTCCTCCTCCGGTTCGAGGACAGCGGCGCAAGGCTGGAGCTGTTTTTACCGGACGAGCAAGCCGCTCAATCGTTCGGGACCCAGCCTTTGCCGGGAATATAGTCACGAGTGCCCGAGTGAGACTTGCAGCCCGCTACGGCGAACAGCACCGCCACCAACAGCATCAACGTGCAGATTTTCTTCATGCCAGCAGTTTAATCGAGATTGTCGCGACGGCAAGTGTGGTGCATATTGGCCGCGTCGATATGCCGGAGAAAACCAAAACTCTCAAAGGCCAGTTGCTGCTGGACAGTGGCGAACTACAAGGGTCGTTTTTTCAGCGCACTGTCCTGTTGATCTGCCAGCACAACGCCGAAGGTGCCTTCGGCCTCATCCTGAACCGCACTTCCGGCAACAAGGTCGGCGAAGCCATCGTGGCCGATCTGCCCGAGCCCTTGAAGGAAAGCCAACTCTATCTCGGCGGTCCCGTGCAACCGACCGCCTTGAGTTACCTGCATTCTGACAGTCTCATTCCAGACGCGATCGTGCTGCCGAATCTCAGCCTCGGGCATTCGCTGGATTCGTTGGTCGAAATTGGGGAATCTTTTTCGGAAGCCAAGAAGGTGAAACTCTTCGCCGGCTACGCCGGCTGGAGCGCGGGCCAGCTCGAAGGCGAAATGAAACGCAAGGCGTGGCTCACCCATCCGGCTTCCTTGGAACTCATCTTCGATACGCCACCAGAACAACTCTGGCCGGTCGTCCTCCGCCGAAAAGGCGGCTGGCGCAATCAACTGCTCGCCCAATCGCCGGAAGACCTTTCCTGGAACTGACCCGCGCGACAGGCCAATCAGCGGCCCGCGCCCCGGTGAAATTCCACCACCGCCAGCCCGCCGCAATCAGCGCATTCGCCCCTCAAGGTGGTGAACTGCACACTGCAGCGCGGACAGAAGCTGCGGCACGATTCATCAGCGGGCGCCGGGGCACGCCCCAACTCATCCGGCGTCAGGCCATTCAGGTTGAGAAATTCTTCCGTCGCCGTCAGCAAGGCATTCCGGGAATACGCTTCCGTCGCGACCAGCTCTGACTGTTCGCTGATCCCCCATGGCCGCGCAGGATGGCGAAGATCCAGGAGTACCTGACGTGCGAGCGTCCGGAATTCATTGTCCGGCAGGAGCTGTTTTGCCACGGCCAGCGGATGGAAGTTTTCCAGCAACGGCCGCGACAGGGCATCGTGCGCCCGCAGGGTCGAGCTAGGTGCGAGGGCGATGGTGAGGGTGAGCGTGAAGCGCTCGTCGCTGGCGTTGGGATAAAGCGCGCGATGGGCACGGCAAAAAAAGATTGCGGTGGCAATCGTGAGCGACAAGAGACCGAGCAGCAGCCCCAGCCAGGTCAGACCGAAGCCGAAATACCAGATCAATCCGGGCACGACCAACAGCAGGTAGCCAAACAGCGCGTTGCTCAATCGACGAACGGCGGGGCTGCGGACTTGGTATTCTCGCTGGCGCGATTCGATTGCCCGCAAATCAAACGTACCGCGCAGCATTTCAAGAATGGTAGTTTCACGCTCCGCGGGCGTCAATTTTACCAGCCGCTGCAACTCCGCCTTAAGGTGGCGCGCAAAGCCCGACGTGGCCGCGACCAAAAACAGCTCACCGTTGACGAGCAGCTTCTTCCCTCGCACCCGCACCGCGCCTAGCTTTTCCCACCGCGCGAAGCATCCGCTCTGCGCCGGACGCCAGCCAGGGTTGACATTCGTGGCCACAAAGGCCATCACGCCATCGGGTGAAAGGGAAAGCGGAAGTTGATTCGCAATGAACACCGAGCCGAGCGGCGGCAGAGGGGCGGCGAGGATGAATCCGCCATTGGGATTCCCGGCCAACGCACCAGGATGCACCGCCCGCCAGTCGCGTCCCAACCAGGTGACAAACGCAACGGAGCCACGACGCAACCAGCAGGCACATTCCCAGAGGTAAAGCGCCGCCAGCACGACGAACAGCAACTGAACATCGCTCATGGCGGTGCGGCGGATGCGGGCGGCTCAGTCTTCGGCTCGATTTCCGGTGATCTTGTTCAAGACCTTCTTGAACATCGCCGCGACCGCGACGAGGGCGATGATGACGAGTTTCCAAGCTTTCTTAAAAAACAGTATCACCGGGCCCAGCAATCCCAGCTTGGCCGCCGCCACGGCCCCGCCGCCGAGGATGAGCGCCCCGAGACCATACTTCGCGATCTTGTCGCCGGGTTTGTATTCCGCATAGCTTTCGCCGGATTGAAATTTGTGGTTGGCGAGCAGCCCTTGGAATAAGGGCAGCGTTTCTGAAAATTCCTCCGGTTTGCATATTAACACGACTTCCATGACGCCATTGCGACCGAGCAGTCGGGTATTGTAATTCAGGATCGCCCGGCCCTCGCTGGTCGCACGGATGGCCCAAGTGAGATTGTGTGTGGTGGGATCATATTTCGGCTCCTGCTCCCAGCCGACGATGAGGAGCGGCGGGTTGCCGTTGCGCTCGCGTTCTTTGTTGCCTTCGTCGTTGCCGGCCTTGATCGCCGCGAGCAATTTCACCGGATCGAGTTTGTCTTTCTCGTCGTCCTTGACGAAACCGACGTCGCTAAACTCAAAGATTACGGACCACGGGGCGTTCGTCGGATGCAGGAGGCCAAGTTCGTTCCCGCTCGTCGGTTCGCCGGAAGATTCCATGATGGCGCGCGTCGTTTTGCCATCAAAGAAAGCGTAACCGGCCGGAAGTCCGATTTCAGCAATGTTGCCCAGCTTGGCCGTGGCCGGACCTTCCAGGGCACTGGATTTCTTGCGCGGAGAGTCTTGCGCGGCCAGCGGCGACATTGCCAACACGGCCGTCATGGTGGCGAGAATGATGGATCTTGAGATGGTCATGGTTTTATCCGTTGGTGCGCCAGCCACCCACAATCAAAAGGCCAACGACGATGACAGTGGTTTACTCCCCGCCTGCCGCTGGCGTCAAGGTCATTGAATTGGGCGAGGCACAAATAAACCCGGCGACTTCGGACCAGTTCGCTGCATTTGGCCAGCAATTTCAGGAGGATTGCGTGGCGGGCACTGGACGCAGCGCGAGTTTTCCCGTTGAGCGAACCTGTTCCGCCCTCTAGCCTTCCGGTCCATGAACATTCTAGTGACGGGCGGCGCGGGATACATCGGGTCGGTTTGCGTTGAGGAACTGCTGAGCGCCGGTCATCGCGTCACGGTTTTCGACAATCTTACCGAAGGCCATCGCTCCGCCGTGGATCCACGCGCGAAGTTTGTCCAAGGCTGCCTGAGCGACGCCGCGCACGTGAAGCAAACCGTAGGCGACGCTCAGGCTGAAGCCATCCTGCACTTTGCGGCCAACGCTTTGGTCGGCGAATCCATGATCAATCCGGCTAAATACTTTCATAACAACGTCGCTTCGGGGTTGAATCTGGTGGATGCCGCGGTCGCGTGCGGCGTGAAGAAATTCGTCTTTAGTTCCACTTGCGCCACCTACGGACCGCCCGACCGCGTGCCGATGACGGAGGATTTACCGCAGCGCCCGATCAATCCCTACGGCGAATCCAAGTTGATGTTCGAGAAAATTCTGTTGTGGTATCGGCAGATTCACAGGTTGGAGTTTGTCGCGTTCCGCTACTTCAACGCGGCCGGAGCGAGCGGAAAATTCGGTGAGCACCACCGCATCGAAACGCATCTTATCCCGAATGTGCTGAAGGTCGCGCTCGGGCAGGCAGCGCAATGCGAGATTTACGGCACGGATTATCCAACGCCCGACGGCACCTGCATCCGCGATTACATCCACATCCGCGACCTCGCCCAAGCGCACATCCTCGGTCTCGCCCCGGGCAAGACCGGCTTCTATAACCTGGGCAACGGCGACGGCTACTCCGTGCGGCAAGTCATCGAGTCGTGTGAGAGAATTACGGGCAAAAAGATTCCCGCCGTGCAAAAACCTCGCCGCCCCGGAGACCCGCCTAAACTGGTGGCCGCGGCCGGCAAAGCGCTTCGCGAACTAGGTTGGCAACCGCGATTCCCCAAGCTCGACGACATCGTCGCCACCGCCTGGGCGTGGCATCAGCAGCATCCAAACGGCTATCCAGACTGAATGCCGGGATCGCGGGACTGCGGATGGGCGGGAATCCTCCCCAAATCAAAAAGATTGAAAAGTTGCCCGGTGCTTTTTATGGTGAAGCCATGAAATCCTTATTGCGCCTGTTATTGTCGTCCGGCTTGGCCGCTTCCCTGCCCTTGATCGCGTCTGCCGCCGACAAGTCCTACACGATCGCGGTCATTCCCAAAGGCACGACGCACGAGTTCTGGCAGGCCGTTCACGCTGGCGCGGTGAAAGCACAACGGGAGCTGGCGGACAAGGGAATCAAGGTGGACGTGATCTGGAAAGGCCCGTTGCGCGAAGACGATCGCGATCAGCAAATCCAGGTCGTCGAAAACTTCATGACACGGCGCGTGGACGGCATCGTGTTGGCGCCGCTGGATTCGCAGGCGCTCGTCGCGCCGGTGGCCAATGCGGCCAAGGCAAAGATTCCTGTCGTCGTCTTTGATTCGGATTTGAAATCGGACAAACAGATCAGCTTCGTCGCCACGGATAATTTCAAGGGCGGAGTGATGGCCGCGGATTACCTCGCCAAGCTGCTCGGGGAAAAGGGCAACGTGATCTTGCTCCGGCTTGCCGTCGGCTCCGCCAGCACTGAGGCACGCGAAGCGGGTTTCCTGGATACCCTCAAATCGAAATACCCCGGCATGAAGGTGATTTCTTCCGATCAACACGGCGGCGCGACGCGGGAGACGGCGTATCAAGCTTCGCAGAACTTGTTGAATCGTTACGGTCGGGAAGTGAATGGAATTTTTTGCCCAAACGAAACTACGGCGATCGGGATGACGAAAGCATTGCGCGACATTGGCAAAGCCGGCGGGAAGGTGAAGATGATCGGCTTTGATTCGGGCACGCAATCGGTCTTGGATTTGAAGAATGGCGATTTGCAAGGCCTCGTGGTGCAGAACCCCCTGCTCATGGGTTATCTCGGCGTGATGACCCTGATGAAACATCTGCAGGGCGAATCGGTCGAGAAGCGGGTTGATACCGGGGTGGTGCTGGCAACGCCGGAGAACATGGCGGAACCGAAGATCCAGGAATTGCTCCATCCGCCGGCGGACAAATACTTGAAATAAACTGGCTGCAGGCAGAACGGCCTTTAAATCTCAGCGGACATTCAGTTTCCGGGCAGGCTGTGGAAGGGCATAATCGTACAGGAAGCGAAACTTGACGCCCACTTGAAGTTCGGCGAGGTTACTTTCGTCTGAGAAGGGTGATGTTATGAATGCTCGTTGCTTTATTACCGCGGTCGTTACTGTCGCAACCTTCGCCTTGGGGGTCCGGTTGGCGACTCCCGCGGCCGCACAAGAGACTTCTCCCCCCAGCAGCGCTCCCAGCTCCCCCGCCTCTACGGCAGCGCCGGTTTGGTTGTCCAGCGGCGCTGAGGACGTTTTGAAACTCTCGCGCGCCAAGATCAACGACGATGTCACCGTTGCATTCGTCCAGACGAGCGACCGCCGTTTCAACCTGACGCCGTCCGAGATTGTTTATCTGCGCAAAGAAGGCGTATCGGACCGAGTCCTGACGACCATGCTCACTCCCCGATCACAAGCGGCTTCCGCGCCGCAGTCGCCGCCGCCCGCCGCACCAGCAGAAGTTTCCGTGGCCAGCGCCCCTGAATACGTCACTCCGCCTACCTCGACTAGTTACGTGGAAACCGCGCCCGTCTCGACGGTTTATGTGGGCACGACGCCGACTTACTACTCGTTCTACGATCCCGTGCCCCACTGGTACGACCCGTGGCCCTATTGGTACCCTGCCTTATCGTTAGGCTTTTATTGGGGCTGGGGCTGGGGGAATTGCAACTACGGATACTGGGGTTTTCCCTACTGCTACAACGGTAACTGGAATAACAACTATTACAACAACGGCTATTATCCTCCGCCCAATGGGAACCCTCCTCCGCCCAACGGCAACCGCCCCCCGCCGCCCAACGGAACTCCGACACCTCGCAGCGACCTTGCCACCAGCAGTCGACCGGCGGGGCAAGTCTCTGAGGGGAGACAGCCTTCGAGCGTGAATCAGGCAGCTTCGAGCAGTGGATCGAGTCGTGTCGAGAGCCGATCCACCAGCAGCACAACCTCAAAGCCCACGAGTGTTTGGAGCAACAACGGCAGTCAGCCTGCCGCGGCGCGCCCGAGCGGCAGCCAGGCGGGCGTCCCCGCGTCTCGCAGCGGTCAGGCGAGCACTCCGACGAGTCTTTCGAGCCGTGGCGCAACTGATCGGACCTCAGCCTCCCGCCCCGTTGAAAATCGAAGCGCGACTCAACTAACCAGCACGGGCCGCAGCTCAAGTCCCACCACTGTCTGGAGCGGCAGCGCGAACCAAAGGCCCACTGCCCCGACAACCGCGAATCGAAACACAATTTCCGCTGCTCCCAGCAGCCGCAGCAGCGCATCCCCAGCCACAACCTACAGCCGGCCAAGCAGCCCCTCGGTCAGCCGCTTTACGTCGAGCCCGGCTCCGAGTTATCAACGCGGCAGTTCCAGTCCCAGTCCGAGCCCAAGTTTCCGCGCCAATGGCTCTGCCGGCAGCGTAAGCCGTCCCAGCATGACCCCTTCAACTGGCGGCATGGGAAACAGCGGATACCGCAGCGGTGGAAGTTTTGGCGGCGGGGGCGGCTCTCAGACGTCTTCGGGCGGCGGGGCTGGGGGCGGTAGGGGCGGCGGACGTTCTCGCTGAGCGCAAGCGTGTTGGTGTTCTCTCGACGCCCCGGCTAGGCGTCCTTCAGAGCACAGCCCATTTCGCCGGGCTCGATATGCTTTCATGCAGTGGAATGCTCGGTCCTCGTGAAGGCTTCCACGGCTTTTTTCCGACTGGTGCAGGCATTCTCCTCGTTGAACAGATTTCTTCGTTGGTTCTGAACGTCGGGATGATCATGCCTCCGCAGGTCGCCAGAGCTTGGGGAACGCGTTGCATTGGTCGGAGCAGAGACGGGCGATGCCCGAAGTGCCGCAACGGAGGTGATCACAACTAACCCGTAAGCTACTGCTCTGTTGTTAACTCGGATTCGAGGTTCTTAGCCATGAGCTCGCGACGGGTGCATATTTCTAAGAAATTCAGTTTGACGTCCTTTGATCCTGATATATCATCCTATCCAGATACGTCAATATGTCATTGGCGACCATTGAAAGCATTGTCTAAAATAACCATGAGCAACCGTTACATCTTTTCTTCCGAGTCCGTCGGTGAAGGCCATCCGGACAAAGTCGCCGATACCATTTCCGATGCCGTGCTGGACGCGTGCCTTACGCAGGACAAGTTCAGTCGCGTCGCCTGTGAAACCTATGTGAAGTCCAACATCGTCATCATCGGCGGTGAGATCACCACCCGGGCCAAACTTGACTTCGTGAAGATCGCCCGCGATGCCATCCGCGAAATCGGCTACGTCAACGACGACGACGTGTTTCACGCAGACAAGGTTTTCGTCAATGTCATAGTGACCCAACAGTCCGCCGACATTGCGCAAGGCGTGGACGCGCGCAAGGCCAAGGGCAAGAAGACCGCCAAGCAAGGAGCGGGCGACCAGGGGCTGATGTTCGGTTACGCTTGCAATGAAACCCGCGAACTCATGCCGGCGCCGATCATGTTTGCGCATCGCCTTGGTCGCGAACTCACACGAATCCGCAAAGCCGGCGGTGCGGCCTGGCTGCGGCCCGATGCGAAGTCGCAGGTTTCCGTCGTTTATGAGAACGACAGACCGGTAGCCATTTCCAATGTTGTCATCTCCACGCAGCACGCGGCGGATGTGGAACACGCCGAGATCGAAAAGTTTTGCATCGAGCAGGTCATCAAGAAAGTGCTCCCGTCGAAATTGCTCACCCAGCAGGCGGAGTTCCTCATCAACCCGACCGGCCGCTTCGTTGTGGGTGGCCCGCAAGGTGACACCGGTTTGACCGGCCGCAAGATCATTGTGGACACCTATGGCGGCACGGGGCGTCACGGTGGTGGCGCGTTCTCCGGCAAGGACCCGACCAAGGTGGATCGCAGTGCCGCCTACATGGGCCGCTGGGTTGCGAAGAACATCGTGGCGGCCGGACTTGCCACGCGTTGTGAACTGCAATTTGCATACGCCATCGGCCATCCTGATCCGGTCAGCGTTCACGTCGAGACCTTCGGCACAAACACGGTCGCAGACAGTCGGATTATCCGCGCCGTCAATCGCGTGTTCAGTTTCCAGCCGTCGGACATCATTGACCAACTGAATCTCCGTCGCCCGATCTACTCGAAGACCACCAACTACGGTCACTTCGGCAAGAGCGACAAGGCCCTGACGTGGGAGGCGACTGACAAAGTAGCCGCCCTGCAGAAAGCCATCTAACGAATCCTCGCTGAAGGGTTGAAGAGTTTCCTGCTTCAACCCTTCAGTTTTTCAACCGTTCAACTTTAGTTAATCATTTAGTAAAATATTATGTCCAAAGCCAAAAAATCCACTGCTGCTGCCGTGCTCGCTGAAGTCGGCGCGGCGCTCCCGAATCTCGCCAACTACGCCGCGCAGACGCCGGCGGGCAAAGACTACATCGTCCGTGATTTCACGCTCGCCGAGTGGGGGCGCAAGGAAATCGCCGTGGCCGAACACGAAATGCCCGGCCTGATGTCCGTGCGTAAAAAATACGCAAAGCAGAAGCCGCTCAAGGGCGTGCGCGTGACCGGTTCGTTGCACATGACGATCCAGACCGCCGTACTGATCGAAACGCTCGTTGCCCTCGGCGCGAACGTTCGTTGGGCATCCTGCAATATTTTCTCCACGCAGGATCATGCGGCTTCCGCGATTGCCGCTACGGGCACGCCGGTGTTTGCGTGGAAGGGTGAAACACTCGAAGAGTATTGGGAACTCACGCTCAAGGCGATTTTGTTTCCCGGCGATCAAGGTCCGCAGCTCGTCGTGGACGACGGTGGCGACGTGACCTTGCTCCTTCACAAAGGCTACGAACTCGAAAAGGGTTCCAAGTGGGCCTACGAAAGCAAGGGCGACAGCCACGAAGTTTCCGTCGTGAAAGCGCTCCTGCGTCGGCTCGCAAAAGAGAAGCCCGGCCTCTGGACGAAGATTGTCAAAGAATGGCGCGGCGTTTCCGAAGAGACGACCACGGGTGTGCATCGCCTCTACCAAATGAAGGAAGCGGGCAAGTTGCTCGTGCCCGCCATCAATGTGAACGACTCCGTCACCAAGTCGAAGTTCGACAACCTTTACGGCTGCCGCGAATCGCTGGCGGACGGCATCAAGCGCGCCACCGACGTCATGCTCGCGGGCAAAGTGGCCGTCGTCTGTGGTTACGGCGACGTTGGCAAGGGCTGTGCGCATTCACTCCGCGCCTACGGTTCGCGTGTGGTCGTCACCGAGATCGATCCCATCAACGCGCTGCAAGCGGCGATGGAAGGCTTCGAGGTCAACACCATCGAGAGCACGCTCGGCTGGGGCGATATTTACGTCACCACCACCGGCAATTGCGACATCATCACCGCCGCGCACATTCTGGCGATGAAGGATCAGGCCATCGTTTGCAACATCGGCCACTTCGACAACGAGATTCAGGTCGATCAATTGAAAAAGGTCAAAGGTGTGCGCATCGAGAACATCAAGCCGCAATATGACCGCTATTATCTGCCCGGCAACAAGAGCATTTATCTGCTCGCCGAAGGCCGCCTCGTGAATCTCGGTTGCGCCACCGGCCATCCAAGCTTCGTGATGAGCAACTCGTTCACGAACCAGACGCTCGCGCAGATTGATCTCTGGGCGAACAAGGACAAATACGAGAAGACCGTCTACCGCCTGCCCAAGAAGCTCGACGAAGAAGTCGCGCGCCTGCACCTCGAGAAGATCGGCGTCGTGTTGACCAAGCTCACCAAGTCGCAGGCCGAATACCTCGGCGTCGCCGCC
>JANOHH010000870.1:0-8054 GCA_031406395.1 Verrucomicrobiota bacterium
ATACCGGCTGTGGCATGGACACCCAGATTCTCAGCCACATCTTTGAGCCTTTCTTTACCACTAAAGCCGTAGGTAAAGGCACCGGGCTGGGCCTGTCCACCGTTTTTGGTATCGTCCGGCAACACCACGGCTGGTTGGAGGTGGAAAGCCAGCCCGATAAAGGCACGACCTTCCGGCTCTTCTTTCCCGCCAGTGATCAGCCGGTGGAGAAGCTGGAGACGGTTTGCGACAAGGTGCTCCACCGGGGGCGCGAAACAGTTTTGGTGGCCGAGGATGAAGAAGCCTTGCGCGAGATGGTCGCCCAGATCCTGACGGTTCAGGGCTACAAGGTACTCACCGCCCATTCCGGACGGCACGCGCTCGAAGTGTGGGAGCGCGCAACTCAGCCGATCGATCTGCTCGTGACCGACATGGTCATGCCCGAGGGCATCATGGGCGGCGAACTGGCCGAACGTCTCCTCGCCCAGAATCCGAAGCTGAAGGTGGTTTTCACCAGCGGCTACAGTCCCGGAATGGCAGGCAAGGATATCTCACTGATGGAAGGTCGCAACTTTCTGCCCAAGCCCTATTCGATTGGCAAATTGGCCCAATTCGTCCGGCAGGTCCTCGATCAGCCCGCTGCCAAAAACTGACGAAAGGCGAGTAGAACCAGGTTCTGGTGCCGCGCAGGGATGGTCTGGCCTGAGCTTGCCTGGCTTCTGTGAGCCGAGGAGCGGCGAACCACTCGAGCCCATGGGAACAGTGAGTTTATGCGGCCAGCGCAGAAAATCAAAACCAAGAACTCGGCAAGCCAGTCACCTAACACGGCAAGCGACGAACTTTGCCCGGCGTTTGGACCTGCCCCGTGTCCGCAGCATTCACCGCGGCAAAGCAGAGCGCCAGGCTGTGGAGATTCTCCCGGGCGGAGTTTGCCGGCTCACGGTTCTTCTCGATCGCGCACAGCAACTCACCCATCGTCCCGCGGAAACCGTCGTTGAACCATTTGCCGCTAAGCTCCGGCTGCGCGCAACCTCGCTTGGTAAACAACGTGACGTCATGCGCGGCACAGATGGGCCCGCGCGCCCGGAGCGTGCCGTGCGAACCGGTGATGCAAAGCGACTCCTCCGCCCCGAAGCGCGAGTGGGCGTCGAAATTCAAGGTCGCGGTGCCGCCCGCAAATGCGACCGTAGCGCTGCCGATCATCGGCGGCTTGAGTTGCTGTCCGGGCGCGAAGGCGTTGGCGGCGAAAACCGATCGAGCCGGGCGGCCCTGGAAAAACAGGGCGGCCAGGTCGAACCAGTGAATCGCGAAATCGTAGAGCACCACATGATGCACCGATTCGAAGGGCGTGCCGCGAATCCAGGTGTGATCCCAGTTCAGGTTGATCGCGACGGTCTGGACGTCCCCAATCAGACCGCGCTGGATGGCTTGTGCCAGATAACGGACATAGGGCGACCAGCGACCGTTTTGGTTCACCGCCAGTTTGCATCCTTGCTTGTTTGCCAAAGCAACGAGGCGTTCGCCTACAGCGAGATCGAGCACGAATGGTTTCTGACTGAGGACGTGCTTGCCGGCCTTGAGCGCAGTTTCGATCACGGCCACGCGCGGCTCGGGATGCAAGGCGATGTCCACCACGTCCACGTCGTCGCGTCCGAGCAGCTTTCGATAATCGGTGTACAGTTCGGCCTGGGGATAAAACTCCTGTTGCCGTTGGCGGGCGGCGGCTCCAACGCAATCACAAAGCGCCACCACATCCCATCCCGCCGTGCGATAGGCGTCCAAGTGGGCTTTGGTAATTCCGCCGCAACCTACGAGCCCGATCTTCGGCCGATACCGTTTCGGCGCGGGGGGATGGTAATCGAGTTTGGGCGCCGGAAACTCGCGGACACTTTTCGTTGCCGCGAGGGCGTAGTTGCGTTTGGCGGGTTTGGACATGGCGGGCGCGGAGACTGGCGTTTCAATCAATCAACTTCACTGCCATTTTCTGCTTCGCGCTCACCACCGCGGAATCAACCATCTGCTGTCCGATGCGCGAAATCTCCGGCGAGAGCGGGCCTTCCGGTGGGCGGTCGCGGCGCAGGCAATCCACAAAATACTGGATCGGATTCTGGAAGGGTGGTTTCAATTTGTCCGCCGCCATGTCTTCACCTTGCGGCTTTTTGCGCGTCTGCACGCGCAGGGCGGGTTCATAGTCGTAGCTGCTGATCGTCCCGTCGGCGCCTTTGAGGACCAGGCCGCACTTGGGTTGGGTTTGGTGCGTCCACGGGTCGGTAAAAGTGCCCCACCGCGTTTCGAACTGGGAAAGTCCGCAGGCATAGCGCGCAATGGTGAGGCTGTGCTCGTCCACTTCCAGGCCGCTGGTCAGGTCAGTTATCGCCGTGATCTCAATGGGCTTGCGGCCTTGATGATACCAGGTGCTGAAAGTGGTGCCGTAACCCAGATAATCCAACAAGGACCCGCCACCCTGGGCCGCTTTGTAAAACCAGCTCTTGCGCTTCATTGCCGGGGTGGGCGTGATTTCAATCTTGTCGGCCGTGTGCCAGAGCGGGCCGCGATTGCCGCCGTAGTAATGCACCTCCTGCAACTCGCCGATGCATCCCTCGGTGAGCAACCGGTAAGCGGTGCAATGATTCGCCACCCAGCGCAACGGCCAGTTGATCGCCAGCATCACTTTGTTTTTCTTTGCCGCCGCGATCATGCGGTCCGCCTCGGCGACCGTGGCGGCGAACGGTTTCTCCACCAGGACATGGACCCGATAGGGCGCAACTCGTTCGACGTATTCGGCATGCCGCGCGGTGGCCGGGCAGAGGATGACGAAGTCGGGCCGGGACTTTTCGAGGCAGGCATCCACGTCAGTGAATACGCGGTCTGCCGGAATGCCGAAATTGCGAATGGTATCCCGCATCCGTGCCGGTTCGGCGTCGCAGACACCTACGATCTCGACCTGCGAATGGTTGGCCGCCATGCGCAGCAGATCGCCCATGTGAAAGTGGTCAAAGTTGATTCCCGCGACGCGAATTTTCATAAGCTCATTCTGGGTATGGGTTGGAGGAGAGGTTGTTTTGCCGGACTCCACCGTAAACTCTTCGGAGTAATATCACAAATCCACTCCTTCGCCATTTTGCAGCGTGCGAAACGGCTGGCCGAGGCGCTGACACGCGGCCTCAAATTCGTCGGGCGGCTCCGTGTTGAAAGCAAACATGTCGAAGTGATGCGGCACGGCCAGCCGCGCACCAATAGCGTGCGCCAGTTCGGCGGCTTCGCGACCATTCAGGTTGCCGGCAACTTTGCGCTCGGGCTTGTTGCCATTGATGGGTACCAGCGCAAGGTCCACGCGAAACGGCTGGAGTGCCGGAATCAATTCGTCGTGCATCAGAGTGTCGCCACTGTGATAAATCGTTTTCCCGCCCACCTGCGCCACATAGCCGAGAAATCGGCAGCCGCCCTGCGCGTCGCGCTCGACCGTATTGTGCGCTGCCGGGATCCCGTGAATTTCTAAGCCCGCCACGGTCACGCTTTCACCCGCGTCCACCTCAACGAGGGCGGAATCAACTTTTCCGAGCCGCTCCAAAACGAAAGCACGATTGGCGCGCGGGATGACGAGCTTGGCCTTGGGGTTTGCAGCCAGCAGTGGCAAAAGCGTTTCCGCATCCAGATGGTCGGTGTGGTTATGGGAACTTGTGATGACGTCAATGCCCGTTAGCCGCTCCGGGGCGAGGACCCGTTCGGTGATGCGCGTGTGCGGCTTGTCCGTGGCGGCGTATTTCTTGGACAGCGAGTCGGAGAGATAGGGATCGAATAAAACCGTGCCGGCAGGTGTGTGCAGCAGAAAACCGCTCTGCCCCAACCACCACAAGCGCGTTCGTCCATCGGCCCGCGCACGGGCAATGTCCGCGAGCAGGGCATCGTCTTTCTGGGAGGCGGGTTTCACTACATTCCAAGTTCCTGGCGCACGAGTTTTACCCCTTCGACCATGTTCGCCAGTTTCTGGCGCGCGGCCCAACGAGCGGTCTGGCTCAGGCCGCAGTCGGGGGCAAACACAAGCCGGTCGGCCGGCGCGTGCTTCAGACATAGGCGCACACGATCCGCAATATCCTTTGGCGTCTCGATGTAGTAACTCTTCACATCCACGATCCCCACGGCGACGTCCATCCGCCGCGCGATCGGCGCGATGAGTTCCAGTTCGGCAAATTCGCGACTCGCCATCTCGACGTGCATTTCGTCGCACTTGAAATCGAGGAACGCCGGGAACATCGGCGCAAGGTGACGAGGCCCGACGGCCCGCGCCTTATAGTTGCCGAAGCACAGGTGCGTGCAAACCCGCGTCCGCCCGGCGACGCTCTCGACCGTGCGATTGAACACATCCACAAACCGGCGCGGGTCTTCCTTGTGGGCGTAGCAACTCATGCTCGGCTCGTCCACGCTGATCTCCGTGCAGCCCGCCGCGACCAGATTCTCCAGTTCCTTCCGCACAATCGGCAATAACGCTTCCGTCAACGCCCAACGGTCGGGATATTGTGGGTTGGGTAGGAGCCGACCGCTCAACGTGTACGGGCCCGGAACGCTGGCCTTGAGCGTGACGTTCACCGGATGTTTTGCTGCTTTGAAAATTCTCTGCAACCGCTGGAACTCTTCCACCACACCCAAGCCGCGCGGTGCGCGCAACTCGCCGGTCACCGGATGCCGCCCCCGCTGATCGTGGGCGGGCGGACCAAACCGGCGGGGCGACACGGATTCCAGCGCGATCCCTTCGATGTAACCGTAGAAGGAGAGATTAAAATCGAGTCGCGTTTGCTCCCCGTCGGTGACGACATCCAACCCGGCGGCGAGTTGATCATGCAACGCAGTGATGACGGCGTCGTCTTGGGCCTCGGCGATGTCCGCCGCACCAAATTGGGCCAGGTGTTGCGAAGTAAATTCCAGCCAACCCGGAAATGGGTAGCTGCCGACGACAGAAGTGCGGAGTGGATTTGTTTTCATGGTGAGCTTTGGAGCGTGGTTAAGTGCCGGACTCGGCGTAAAGCCGTGCGAGCCGGTGGGCGTGTTCATCGTAGGCCGCTTCAAAAATTTCCGTTGCCCGCTTCGCTCCGACCACCGCCGAGCCGCTGAGTACTTTCGGCGGATGACCGGCCGCCGTGAGCCGCACGGCCACTTCGGCTTTGAGCGCGTTGATGAGCAAACAGCCGCCAATGGTCGACCCGGGCGCAACCGGCGTATCGAGTCCGGGGATTTTTACCATCGCATCACCGACGGGGGCGCCGGTATCCAACACCAGATCGGCGAAGTCTTGCAGTCGTTTGCCTTCAGGATGTTTCGATGGACTGGCTTCCGAGTGCAACCGGCTGATGATGGCGACGACTTTCAGCCCGCGGGCCTTGAAACCCGCCGCCATTTCGATGGGCACGAGGTTGCAGCCGCTGGAGGAAATCACGAGCGCCGAATCCGCCGGGCGCAATGCGAAGTTGCGCAGAATTCGCTCGGCGAGGCCGGAGACGTTTTCGAGAAACATCGCCTGCCGCTGCCCGTTCGCGCCCACGACCAGATTGTGAAAACTCAGCGACAGCTCGACGATCGGGTTGAAGCCGGGGAACGAGCCGTAGCGCGGCCACATCTCTTCCACCATGATGCGGCTGTGCCCCGAGCCGAAAACTTGCACCATGCGACCGGCCAGAATGGTCTGGGCGAACCAATCGGCGGCTTGCTGGATTTGCGGAAGCTGGGCTTCGACCTTGTCCACGAGGCCGCGCGACAATTGCAGATAGGTTTGAGCGGGAGAGGGATGGTTCACGGGAGGTTAAGTTGGAAATGGATCGCATTCCACGCGGCGCCAAACGCGCCCGCGCGGTCACCGAGTTTGGCCGGCAGGACGCGAGCCTTTTTGCCGCCGGGCCGCCATTCGAAATCGTTCAGACATTTTTTCAACGGACGGAACAAGGCCTCGCCCGCTTGCGCGATGCCGCCGCCAATGACCACCACTTCCGGATCGAGCACGTTGATGAGGGACGCGATGCCGGCGGCGAGCGCCTGCACTGATTTCCGCCATACCTTCTGCGCGTCGCGGTCACCCGCGTTGCTGGCTGCCACAAGTTTCTCGGTGGAGGCAAAGCGTCCGTCACTGCGCGCTTTCACTGTGCAATCGCCAATGGCGTCTTCGAGGCTGCCTGGCGTCCGGGCGACGTCGGGAGCGCCAGCCGGATCCAGCGAGATGTGCCCAAGATGCCCCGCACGACCGATATGGCCCCGCAGCAAGCGACCGTCCACCAGCGCCGCGCCGCCGACGCCCGTGCCGAGCGTGAGCAGGATGGCGTTTTGTGATCGCCGCGCCGCACCGCACCAGACTTCACCCAGCAACGCCGCGTGCGCGTCGTTCAATACCGGCAACGAATGGGAGACCTTCAAGAATTTACCCCAGACGAGGCTTTCCAAGCCCGGCAGTCGTCCGGGCATGAAGGCGATCGAACTTTGGTCGGCCGCCGCCAGTCCCGGCGCAGCGAGGCCGATCCACGATGGCGGATGTTTCAAGGTGCGCTCAAGTTCGTCCTTGGCACGACGGACATTCAGCTGCCAACCGCGCCCGCCCGTGTCGCCGGTGGGCACAACGGTGTGGGCCAGCACGCGACCCCCGGGCGTCACGGCCAGTGCCTTGATGTTCGTGCCGCCGATGTCGAGGCCGATGGCGTACTTCATGACACGTCGGGTATTTGACCCTCACTCACGGACCAGCCGCCATCCACCGCGAGCACCTGGCCGGTTGTGAAATTCGAAGCGTCGCTCAGGAAATAAACGGCAGCCGCGTCGAGGTCGGACGGTTGGCCGATGCGGCCGCCATCGAGGGGTTGCTTGGTCTTGATAAAAGAAAGAATCGCCGCGTCGCTGGCGGCGCGTTGCGCCATGGGCGTTTCCACCAGCGCAGGTGCGAGGACGTTGAAGCGGATATTGTGCGGCGCGTAATGGGCGGCGCAGGTTTTGGTCAGGCCAATGATTGCCGCTTTGGCCGTGGCATAAGCATGCGTGGCAAAGAACTTGGGCGAAGGTGAATAACCAAGCACCGAACCCATGTTCAAGACACTGCCGCCCCCGCCTTGCGCGAGGAACTGCCGAACGGCGGCACGGTTGGAGTAAAACAGCGAGGTGAGATTCAAGTTGAGCGTTGCGTCCCAGCCTTCGTCTGAGAGTTCGTGCAAAGGTCCGTCGCCCCAACGCCGGCCGGAACCGCCGGCGACGTGATAGAGTCCGTCCAGCCCACCCCAAGCAGAGACGGCCTGCGCTACCACCGCCAACGCCGTCTCCGGTTTAGTGGCATCCCCTTGCAAGACGAGGGCAGCGCTGCCCAATTCGCGTTGGGTGCGCGCAACGTTTTCCGGCTTGAGTCCGACGGCCACCACGCGCGCGCCCGCCGCCATGAACGCCTTGGCCGCCGACAGGCCCAGGCCGGCGGTGCCACCCATGATGGCGATCCGTTTTCCGGCCAGCGTGCTGGAGTTGGAAGTCCCGTGGCTCATGACGCCGCCATGGTTCGTGAAGTCGTTTGGCTCGTCAAAGGTTATCCGCGGGTCACGTTACTTTTGACCTTGCGGGACGAGGTTTTTGCAAAGAGAGCAGAGCAAGCAACCAGGTCGTGAATACTGGTGGCCACCGTAGAGTTGCCTTGCCCCGTGGAATACGCCGCGGCTGAACCCGGTCGGATGCTTGAGGTTTTATCCCACGGGGCGGCCCGGTGGCTTGGGGTCGCTTTGCTGGACGCGATTGAGGATGACCGTGGCCGCGCGCGCGCTGGATTACCAGATAGGGGATTCGCCGGTAGCTCGAAATTACCCGCGCCGGAGCGCAGACCGCCATGTCCGCGCAGAATCTGGAAGGCTACCGCGATTAAGGCCGCTTCACGGGTGCCGTGGAATGAGATTGAACCCATTTGACGTCCCGGCTTTTGGGAGCCGGGTTCCACTCGCCCCCACGCCAAATCTGGGTCGAAGGTTTAACGGTGCTGCTCTCCAGCCATTTGTGAATCTCCGCATGGCCATCGGCAAAGGTGAAGCCCGCGGCCCCATTGTGGTAACTGGCGGGAAGATTGAACC
>JANOHH010000617.1:0-1641 GCA_031406395.1 Verrucomicrobiota bacterium
CGTGCCGACCGCGAACACCGGCAAGGCTAACTGGGCCTACATCAGTTCGGGCACATGGTCGCTCATGGGCGTGGAAGTGCAGCAAGCCGCGCTGTCGCCGCGCGCGCTGGAACTGAACATGACCAACGAAGGCGGCCTCGACCGCACGTATCGCCTGCTCAAAAATATCATGGGCCTTTGGCTCGTGCAGCAATGCAAACGCTCATTCGACGCTGCGGGCAGGAAATACGATTACGCACAACTCGCTGCCCTGGCGGCGAAGGCCCGACCGCTCCGCTCCATCGTCAACCTCAACGACCCGCGCTTCCTGAATCCGCCCGACATGCCCCAAGCCATCCAGGAATTCTGTCGCGAGACCGGGCAACCTGTGCCGAGGACCGAAGGCGAATTGGTCCGGTGCGCCTACGAAAGTCTGGCGCTCAAGTATCGTGAAGTGCTCGACTCACTCGAAGAACTTACGGGCGAACCGATTGAAGTCATTCACATCGTCGGCGGCGGATCGCAAAGCCAGTTGTTGAATCAATTTGCCGCGGATGCCTGCCAGCGTCCCGTCATCGCCGGACCGGTCGAGGCAACCGCGATGGGCAACCTGCTCACCCAGGTGCGCGCCAGCGGCGAACTCAGCTCGCTCGCCGAGATGCGCGAAGTCGTTCGCGCGTCAAGTCAGGTGCAACATTACGAACCAGCGGCCTGGAGTGACGCGGCGGTACGCTTTGCGGAGTTGAAGAATTGAACCAAGAATTCCTGCACCGCGAAGCAGACCGCGTGGCAGCCACGCAGTTCCAGTTCACGGCTGCGACCGGCGCACCACGGCCAGCCCCTTGAGCAAGTCTACCGCCCGAGCCAGCGCTGGATCGCTGATCTGCGGCTTGAGCGGTTCACGGTCGCGGGCTGGGGTGAATTCTTCCAGGCTCTTCCCCTCGCGCCGTTCGCGCACCAGGTCCGCTTCGGTAATCCGCGGCCGGCGATTCGCGGCGTTCGTGGCCGCGGGAGCGTTGGCAATTGCGCCAGATCTGACGCCCGGCTTTGCCACCGAACCGTATGCGTCGCGCTGGTAAATTCGGTCCTCGTCCAAGGTCACCTTCACTTCGATGTCCGGCTTCACTCCTTGCGCCGAAAGCCCTAACCCATCGCCAAACTTCACCGGATCGGATGCGATGCGCAGCCACTGACCATCAGGCAACGGATATTCACTCATCACCATGCCCGCACCCGCCGTCGGGCCGCCGAGCAACAAGGCCACGCCCGCGTCACGCAATACCGCAGCCAGCGCCTCCGCCGCGCCGGTGGTTTCGCGATTCATCAACACCGCCACCGGCAATGTGAGTGCGGTTTGTTTCGCCACCGATTTTACCGCGCCGTGTCCCCAATCCAACAGGGGGCGTTCTTTTGCAATAAACAAATCAGCCACGGCAGCCGCCGCTGCGAAATCCTCCCCACCGGTAAACCGGAGGTCGAGCACCAGGCCTTTCAACTTATTCGACGCGCTCAACGACGAATACGCCGCACTAACCGCACCTGCCAGACCGTCCGTCACCCGACTCACGCGCCAGTAGGCAATGTCGTCATCAAGCAAATTGGTTTTGCTCACGAGCGGAGCGTTGGTGAGGGCCACAGGCAAATTGGTATCCGTAACGAGCC
>JANOHH010000634.1:0-2175 GCA_031406395.1 Verrucomicrobiota bacterium
TCTTCAGTCCGTGGCGGGAGAACGGGACCAACGCCCCGGAACGCGGCACCGGGAATTACATCAGTGACAAACTGGCCGAATTGAATCCCGCCGCCGCCCGGTATCTTCGCGGTCGCAACCCCGAAAGTGTCGCCGCGGCCCGCAAGTCGAGTGTCTCGGACGAAGAATGGTTGATGAGCCCTTTCTTCGAAAAACCATGGTGGGCGGGCTTCAAGGACCAGTGGAGCATCGGGGCCAGCGTGCCACCGCCCGGCGGTTGGTCCGCCCATCACGGAGGGCGCAACCAGCTCTATTTGGACTTCCACGCCGGTTGGGTGCGGAAGAACATCGACCAGTGATTTTTAGTCCTCCGATCGCATTCAGGGAGAATCAAACCCGCGCGCCCAGGTTAAAACACAGGAGCGACGGAGACACACGGAACGAAAAAGGCCTTTCGCTGGTCAATCCTTCCTGCTTCATTGAACTCAATGAAACTCCTCGTCATCGGTTCCGGCGGACGTGAACATGCACTGGTCTGGAAACTGGCGCAATCGCCGCACGTCACCGAATTGTGGTGCGCCCCGGGCAACGCCGGCATTGCCAGTGAGCATTTACGCAACGGAAAGAAAGTCCTGTGTTTAGACGTCGCCGCGGACGAGCTGGGGACATTGGTCGCCTGCGCGCAGGTAAACCAAATCGACCTGACCGTCGTCGGTCCGGACAATCCACTGGCGCTCGGAATTGTAGATTTGTTCCAGCAGCACAAGTTGCGTATTTGGGGGCCGAATCAAAAAGCGGCGCAGTTCGAATCCTCAAAAGTTTTCTCCCAGCGTTTCATGGCGAAATATGGCATCCCGACCGCCCGGGCGGGAACTTTTTCCAACGCCAAACCGGCGAAAGCGTTTGCTGCTTCGCTTGGCGGGCGTTGCGTGGTGAAAGCGGACGGGCTGGCATTGGGCAAAGGCGTCCTGATCTGCGCGGACCAAGGCGATGCCAAGCGGGCTGTGGACGAAATCATGGTGAGCAAAGCCTTCGGTGCGGCGGGCGCGCGCGTGGTGATCCAGGAATATCTCGAAGGCATCGAAGTTTCCCTGCACGCCTTGTGTGATGGCAAGACGGCGAAAATTTTCCCTACCTCGCAGGACCACAAGCGGGCGCTCGACGGCGACCTGGGCCTGAACACCGGCGGCATGGGCACATATTCGCCCACGCCATTCCTGTCCGACGCGCAACTCACCGCCACCGCCACCCAAGTTCTCGAACCGTTCATGCGCGGCTGCGCGGCGGAAGGGATTGATTATCGCGGCATCCTGTATCCCGGGGTGATGTTGACTCAGGACGGCCCGAAGATTCTGGAGTTCAACGCCCGTTTCGGTGATCCGGAGACGCAGGTTTATTTAACCCGACTGGAAAATGATCTGGTAGAGTTGCTGGACGCGAGCGTGAGCGGAAAATTAGGCAAGATGGAATTGAAATGGCGACCGCAAGCAAGCGTTTGCGTGGTCATGGCCAGCGGCGGTTATCCCGGCAACTACGCCAAGGGCGAACCGATCCGTGGGTTGGATCAGGCGGCGCTGTTGCCGAACGTAAAAGTATTCCATGCGGGTACGACAAGGGCGGGGGAGCAAATCGTCACGAACGGAGGTCGCGTGCTGGGCGTCACGGCAGTGGGCGCGGATTTGAAAGCCGCTCAGGCCGCTGCTTATGCGGCGGTGGAGAAAATTAGTTTCGACGGCGCCCACTTCCGGCGCGACATCGCAGCGAAGGCGCTCCCGTGCGACATACTGTAATCACGCCAAAGCGACTCTGGCGGTGAACTATGAGGTCAGAAAGAGTAGCTTGCCCCAAGAACTACGAAAATGCTCTGGTCCAGATTCAGCACGGCGGTCTCGCTATTCACGGTTTGTGAATAGTGGCCGACGTTTTGATATTGCACACCGCCAAACAGGCCCCAGTCTTTGGCAAGTTTGTAAGAAATGTTTCCGGCCACGTAACCCCCAACCATCACTTCGTGGTCGGAGCCCGATCCGGATTGCGAAGGGACATTCGGCTGGGCGATGAATTCATTGAAACTAAACTCACTGTTCACCAGCGCGAGCGCCAGCCCGCCGCTGAAAGCCAGCGTCGTCTTTTCACCGAGGGATAGTTCCAGGTAGGGGCCAACGCGGAAGCCAAAGATGTCGGCGTCGAAATTGC
>JANOHH010000657.1:0-12551 GCA_031406395.1 Verrucomicrobiota bacterium
CCGTGGCCACCAGGGCCAACATTGCGACGATCGAGAATAATTTCTTCATAGTGGTCTTATCTTCGGTGACTACGAACCCAAGGACAAGCCTTTTCTTGACAGCCTTTTCTTGAGGCAGCGGAGCGCGAATTAACTTTTGCCAGGCTCGGGTTTCGGTTTAATGAGCGCATCGCGAACGCAACGAAACCCATCCGCCCGCAAGTCACGGCCGCGCAGCTCCGCCGCCTTGCCCGGTCGCGCCCCACGCTCGCCGTCGTGTTGGGCAGCGGGTTTCATCACGCGGTGGCAACGATGACCATGGAACGCCGCATCCCCTACGCAAAGCTGGCGGGCTTTTCGCCCGTGGGCGTCAGCGGGCACGCCGGAGAATTGATCTTCGGTCGCCTGGGCGGCACACCGGTGATCGCGTTGAGTGGGCGCGCGCATTTTTATGAAGGTCACACGATGGAAGGCGTAACGTTCGCCATCCGGGCGCTCGCGGAATTCGGGATTCGCGACCTGTTACTGACGAACGCCGCGGGCGGCGTGAACCGCCGTTTTCGTCCCGGCGATTTCATGGTGCTGACGGACCACATCAATTTCATGGGAGTCAATCCGCTGCGCGGAGCCGCTGTGCGCGGCCGGCCGCGCTTTGTGGATTTGACGCAGGTCTATGATTCGAAGTTGAGCGCGCTGCTGCAGCGGGCCGCGCGGGCGGCCAAAGCCAAACTGCACCGCGGGATTTATCTGGCGGTCAGCGGGCCAACCTATGAAACCCCCGCCGAGGTGCGCGCCTATGCCCGGCTGGGCGCGGACGCGGTGGGCATGAGCACGGTGCCGGAAGCGATCGTGGCGCGCCAGTGCAACCTGCGCGTTGCCGCGATGTCGTGCCTCACGAATTTCGCGGCCGGCATCAGCCCCACGCCCCTTTCGCATGCCGAGGTGCTCGCCACGGCCGAGCGCGTGAAAGCCGTCGGCGCGCGCCTGCTTGAAAACTTCGCGAAGTTTTATGGCGAGCAACCCATCGAGGCCAAATGAAGTGCACGGAAATCAACAGAGCCTCCGCACACCGGCTATCGCCGGGCCGATTGATTGCATCGGCGCTGAAGGCTCGCGAGCGGGCCGTCGGGCCGCATTCCAAATTCAAGGTCGGCGCGGCCTTGCTGACGCGCTCGGGCAAAATCATCGGCGGAACGAACGTGGAAAGCGCGAGCGCCGGGCTGACGTGTTGCGCGGAGCGGGTGGCACTGTTCAAGGCCCTGACGGAGAGTGAAAGGGATTTTCTGGCGGTGGCGTCGTGGCCCGGGCGGAGGGTGGCACGATGCCCGGTGGCGCGTGCCAGCAATTGTTGGCAGAGTATGCGGCAGCGGCGAAGTTTTTTGTCGCTGACAGCCGGCGACCCAAGGTAATCAAGGAGTCTTCCGTTATTGAACTTCTGCCTGACGCATTCCTCGCGGTACAGTGAATTGCACCTACCCAGACTCGCTGGCGCTCAGCGAAAACTCGTTGCGAGCCAGAAGCCCCCGACACCCATGGCGGCGACAGCGCTTAAGCCCATCAGGACGCGATACACATTCACCCCCCGAGTCGCGAAACGCGCGGCCAGCCAGCCGATACCCCACGAAAACGCGGCCATCGCGGCGATCGTGCCCACGCCGAAGGCAATGAGATAAGCTGTTGCCTGGGCCTTGGTCGGAAACGCGAGGGCCGGCAGGACGCCGAGAAAATGGGAACTGCCCGCCAGCCCATGCAAGGTGCCAATGCCGAAGGCGGCGTGCGTGTGCCGGTGTCCGCCCGCCGCCCGATGTTCGACGGGAGCGTGATGGAGGTGAAAATGAATGTGGCTCTCGCCGTCATGTTCGTGTTCGTGGGTGTGGACGTTGTCCTTGAGCGCAAGGCGCAACGCCCACAAGCCGATCCCGAACAATATCACTCCCACAAGTCGTTCGCCCCAGGAGGAAAGCCAGGCCACGGGGATCAGATCGCGCAGCCACAGTGAAAGCAGACCCACGCACGCCACACCGGCCGAGTGGCCCACCCCCCAGCGGACTCCGGGCTGCCAGGCGCGGTGCGGTCGGCGCACGGCGAGCGGGGCCACGGCGGTGAGATGATCGGGTCCGCTCAATACATGCAGAGCGCCCGCAGCTAATCCGGTTAAGACGGCAAACATGGTTTTAGTCTTCCTATCAGGAACGGACTGTGCGCAATTCCAGCGCGGAGCGCAAAGAAAACTGCGCGCCGATCAGAGCTGGCAGCTCACGGCACAACGACCCCGGCTACCGCGCGCCCGGCTACCGCGAGCCGGGCGCGGATGAGGTGCGTCACCGCCTTGACGGCGAGTTCCATGGGAAAAATCGGTTTGGCGATGAGATCGTTACCGCCGGCAAGAATGCTTTTCGCGCGGGCTTCGAAATCTCCATGCGCCGTAACATAGATGACGGGCGTTGATTCGTAGCCCGGCAGGCAACGGATTTTACGACACAGGTCGTACCCGTTCAGTTGCGGCATTTCGATGTCGAGCAGGAACAAATCAAAGCGGATCTGGGTCAGCAGATCGAGCGCGGCCACCGGATCTTCCGTCCTGCGGGCGTTGAGTTTGGCTCGGCGCATGGCGGCCTCGGCGATCCGATTGGCCAGCGGATCGTCATCCACAATGAGCACTTCCCCCGACAGGTTTTCGGCGCGAAACGCGGTCCGGGCGTCCTCAAAGAGCAACGCAAGGTAGTCCACGGCTGAGACAATCGTGCGCGCGGTGGACGGGTTGAGGAAATGAGGTTTCTCCACCAACTCGAACAGCAACGCCTCCAGCGCGCCGCCGAGCAGCGCGAAATTATGAAAGCCGGCCAAACCGGCGGCTCCGGTCAGACGATGGGTCTGACTGTAGAGTTCAGCGAGATTGCCAGAGCGCGCAGCGGACTCGGGGCCCATTTGAAACTCATAACTGAGTTCCCGCAGGTCACTCACCCGACCCCCAGCGTTCGCAAGAAAATGCTCGCGCGCCAAGCTGTCACCTTCCGGCTGCAGCAGCAGGTCCGCGGACGGCGGAGCAACCGCAGTCGGAGGCGTGACGCCGAGAATCTCGCGGACGAGTGCCAGCATCTTTTCCGGCGTGCAATCAGCCTTGATGATGGCGCGATTTACCCCCAAGTCGTTGACCGCGCGAGCCTGTTCGCTCATGAAGGCATTGGTCAGGATCACTACGGGCAGCTTGGCGAGCTTGGGATGAGAGCGGATGAAGCGCAGCACATTGTCGCCGGAAAGCCTCGGCATCATCAGGTCCAGCAGCACCAGGTCGGGCGTGAACGTGCCGAGCAGTTGAATGGCCTGCAAACCATCCTCCGCCAAAAGCACCTCGAAGCCCCCCTGCTCCAGCTTGCGGTGATACAGCGCTCGCACTACCGCATCATCATCCACCAGGAAGATTTTTTTCATGCCCTTGATGGAGTTAGCTGGCCAACGGCGAGCTGGGTAGAAACACGTTGAAGGTAGTTCCCTCACCCGGCTGGGTGGTGACCTGCAACGCGCCGCCGCCCTCCTGAACCAGACGCTGCACGATGTTCAGTCCCAGACCGGTCCCATGACGCGCGTCCTTCGTGGTGAAATAGGCCTGAAAGATTTTGGGCAGCACCTCCAGCGGAATCCCGGGCCCGTTGTCGCTCACGCTCAATCGGACGAGCGGGGCGGTATTCTGAAAATTCTCCACGTTGAGCAACCGCGTCCCCGGCCCATCCTTGAAGAGCGTCAGGTCGAGCGGCTCGGGCAGCACTTCGCCCGTGATGTCCACCCGATGCGCCTGGGCGGAGGCTTGGAAGGCGTTGACCGCGAGATTCAATAACATCTGGATCACGTCCGTCCCATTCATTTTCACGCCGATGTCCCGGGCCAGCGGATGAATCTCAAACTGGTTGTTCTGCAAACTCGGATGCAGCCGCAGCAGATGGCCAAGGTCAACCAGCAATTGGTTCACGCCCACCCGGGCAACTTCGATGGGCTGTTTGCGCAGGAAGCCCAGGTAGCGCCGCGAAATCTCGATACAATTCGTTACCTGCCGCGTCATGGTGCGCAACCGGTCCTTGACGAAGTCCACATCCTCCTCGCCCAGCGTGGTCGATTTGCCAATCCGCTGATTGAGGAGCTGAAGAAAGCCGGAGATGACCGTGAGCGGGCCGTTGATGTCGTGAATGATGCTGGCGTAGATATCGCCGCGGGTCCGTGCCATCTCATGTTCAACTTTTTGATCCTGCAATTCCTTGAGCAGGGCTTGGAGCTTTTCCGTGTTGGTGTAAATCTCCGTGTCGAACGACCGCCGTTGCATCGCGTTGGCGACAGCCGCGCGCATGTCGGCAACATCGAAAGGTTTGTTGAGATAATCGCACGCGCGCAGGCGCAGGGCCTTGCGGATGGTTTCCGTGGTCTCGAACGCCGTCATCATCACCGCCTCGATCGAGGAATCGATGTATTTGATGCGTTCCAAAACATCCACGCCCGACATGCCCGCCATCCGGATATCCAGCACCGCCACATCCACCTTGTGCTTCTGCACGAGTTCAATGGCGGTCGGGCCGTCCGCCGCCATCAGGAGTTCGTAATCATCCTTGAAAATCGCCCGCAACGACGCGCGCGGGCCGTCTTCGTCATCCACAATGAGCAACGTGCGCCGCCGAAGATGCGGCGACGGGGAGTGGGCGATGGCTTGGTCCGGCATAGTTGTCTCTCACTGGAACCAGTTCCCCAAACTGACGCTCATGGGGCAAATGAATCCATGGCGAATCCTAACGGAGTGAGCGGGGCGAACAAGCGAAAACCAGTGGGCGTTTTGCCCGGTACCGCCCTTTGGCCAGTTGGCTGAAGGCAAAATGCTCAACGCTGGATCGCCAAGTCCCAAGCCGACTTCAGAATATTGTAAAATTGATTCGCGATCGCTTCGCTGAGGGTTGATAGCCCGCGCGCCGTGTCAAGCGTGCCCGCCCAACTGCAAGCGCGCATCGCCTTCGAGCATCGCCTTCAAGTTTTCCCAATGCGCCGTGTTCATGTCGTTGAACGCGTTAAGATAAACGGCCACAACCTCCGGCGGATGCTTCGCAAGCAAAGTGTCCACGGCGGCTTTAAGCTTCGCGTCGTCCACCGCGTTGGGCAGATCTTCGACCACACCTTTTTCGTTCGGGATGCCGAGAGTGTCGAGAAAGTCCACCAGCATGGCGGTGTGCTTTTTCACCAGCCAGATACGGAGCAGCGTGCTGGCGGCGACGTCCTGATTTGGTTTAGACAGCGTGGCGGCCATGGCCGCGTGCCGTTGATCGCGCGACTGACGTTCCAGGAAAACCCGCCGGACGTGGCGGGCGTCGGCCACGGCTTGCAACACGGCGCGATAGGTGGGCTTTTCCTCGTCGTGGGTAAAAGTAAAGATTTCGTTCGCCAACGCGGGCGACATGAAGCCGAGCAATTCGTGAGACTTGAGCATGGAATGGTTCGTTTGTGAATCTAAACCCCAAGGTGTTGAACAATCTCAACCAATCGAGGCGGGGCAAGTTTGGAGCTTAGGGCCTCGGTAGCGCAAGTTTCTTGTTCATTAGGTGGCTTTTCCGCGCTTGCTTAACCACGCCGACCGGGATAGGGATGGACGAGCAAAGTGACGCTTCAGCCAGCAGGAATTCACCATGTATAAGATCATCGGCGCGGACGGACACGAATACGGCCCGGTTAGCGGCGACCAGTTGCGCCAGTGGCTCACCGAAGGCCGCGTGAATGCCGACACGCAAGTGCTACCCAATGGCGGCACGGGTTGGTCGACCCTCCGGATGTTGCCGGAATTCTCAGCGTTGCTCGCCGGCGGCTCAACTCCCCCACCCATTCGCTCCCACCCGGGCCAACTCGGTGGGCTGCCATTTCAAAAGAACAATCCTTTCGCGGTGACCGGCCTGATCCTGGGGATTTTTTCCGTCACGTTCGGTTTGTGCTGTTGCTACGGACTGCCCTTCAACCTGCTGGGCATCATCTTTTCCCTCATCGGCCTAGCGCAAATCCAGAAGGACCCCGACGCCTATTCCGGTCGGGGCCTGGCCATCGCCGGGCTCATTTGCTCGATTGTGAGTTTGACGCTGGCGGCGGCGTTGTTGACCATCGGCTTCGCGATGAGCTGGGATCAAATCTTGCACGAGTTGAAAAAACACTAATGCCCGAAAACCTGCCTACGATGTCGAAACGAACTGGCATCGCCATCGGATTGGTCGCCAGCGGCTTGCTGGCGGCTGCCGTGCTGTTTACCTTCGACCCGACCCGCAGCGCGATCTATCCAGTGTGCCTCTTCCACAAGTTCACCGGGCTAAACTGTCCCGGTTGCGGCTCCTTGCGCGCATTGCATCACCTGACGCACGGCAATTTCGCCACGGCCTTCTTTTGCAATCCGCTGCTGATCATCGCCCTGGTGGTGACGGCTTTGGTTCTGATCGCACGGCTAGCCGACCAGCACGGCTCATTCGCCCGCGCTTCCATCTTCGCGCGGCCGGCCACGATTTGGGCGATTTGCGCCATCGTAATTGTCTTCGGCGTATTGCGAAATGTGCCGGGGCCGGCCTTCGCTTGGATGTCACCCTGAACCCTCAACCCAACTAAACCATGTATAAAATCATCGGAGCAGATAAAAAGGAATACGGCCCGGTCGGCACCGACCAATTGTGCGAGTGGATCCAACAAGGTCGGGTGAGCGCACAAACGCTCGTGCAGGCGGAGGGCCAGGCCGATTGGCGGCCCGCGATCGCCTTTCCCGAATTTGCCGAAGCGCTTGCCGCCAAGTCGCCGTCCTCGCCCCCGCCGATTGCGGCCGGCGGAACGACCGGAGTGGCGCCGGAGATCTTGGACCGCGATTATGATTTGGACATCGGCGGGTGTATCAGCCGGGGTTGGAATTTATTGCAGAAAAACCTGGGCCTGCTGATCGGTGCGACGCTGATTTATCTCGGCATCAGCATCGCGCTCAGCTTGCTCGGCGCCATTCCGCTCATCGGCGTGATTTTTTCGTTGTTGAGTCTTTTCGTAACGGCGCCGTTGATGGGTGGACTTTTTTATGTCACGCTGCAAGCGATCCGCCAGCAACCAGCCAGCGCCGGGGATGTCTTCGAAGGCTTTCGCCGGGCGTTCATCCAACTCGTCCTCGGCTATGTTGTTTCCGCCATTCTGACCGGTTTGTGCGCTATCCCAGCCGTCATCGTGGGGTTGGCAACCCTGCTGCCATCGCTGACCCATAACCAGGAACCCAGCCTGGGTGCGATCTTGGCCACGGCTGGGGTCGGATTGGTTTGTTTGGTGCCGCTGATTTTTCTCACCGTGAATTGGATGTTCACCTTGCCCCTGATCGTGGATAAGCGCCTGGATTTCTGGCCCGCCATGCAAACAAGCTGGAAAATGGTGCGCAAACATTGGTGGCAACTTTTCGGGCTCATCCTCCTCGTTGGGGGAATGAACGTGGCAGGAGTTCTCTTGTGTTGTGTTGGCTTGCTTTTCTCCATGCCTCTCGGCTTTGCGGCCATGATGTACGCCTATGAAACCATCTTCTCCCCGCCGCAATCGCAAACCCCTTAGCCCTGCCACCGCGCGCAACGCCGCCCTGATCAATCAACTGGCCACACCTGGCCTCGGCACCCTCATGGCCGGACGGCGGGTGGTGGGCATTGGCCAGCTCATTTTGGCATTGGCCGGATTTGGATTCATCGTGGTTTGGTTCGTGGCGTTGCTGCGGCAGTACTACGGACTAATCTCCGGGGATACACCGTTGACGCCCCTCACCTGGCTGGCACCGGCCGGCGCCGGACTTTTCCTTGCGGCGTGGTGCTGGTCGCTCGTGACCAGCATCAGTCTGATTCGCGAAGCGCGGCGCAATGCGCCCGCCGTCTTCGCGGCAATGCCACCACCGCTGATCCCGCAGGGTCCAACTTCAGACTAGCATTTTGCCGCCCGCGACGGAAAATGCTTGCATGGCGGTCAACTTTTGAGGTGAGTCATGTATAAAATCATTGGCAGCGACGGCCAGCAATACGGCCCGGTCAGCGCGGAGCAATTACGCAGTTGGCTGGGGCAAAACCGCGTCAACGCCCAGACATTGATCCAGCCCGAGGGCGTCACGGAGTGGAAAGCGGTGGGCACGTTCCCGGAGTTTGCCGGTGACCTCCGGACCGCCCCGCCGCTCACGGCGCCGCCGCCGGTGAATCTTCCCGCCAGAGCGTCGAACAAAATCGCGGCGGGTGTTTGTGGGATCCTCCTCGGCTCATTGGGCGTCCACAAATTCATTCTCGGCTACACCGGCACTGGCATCATCATGCTGCTGGTGACGCTGCTGACCTGCGGCCTGGGTGGGCTAGTAATGCATGTCATCGGCCTCATCGAAGGCATCATTTACCTGACGAAGTCGGATGAGGAATTCGTCCGGCTTTACGTGGACGGCCGGAAGGAATGGTTCTAAGCCTCCTCCAAGCCAATGCCAAAACTCACCGCCGCCCAGATCAAGTCCGCGCTCGTCGCCGTGCCGGACTGGAAGAAAACCAGCGCCACCATTGCGCGCACCTTTCTGTTCAAGGATTTCCCCGCCGCCATCCGGTTCGTCAACGCCGTTGCGAAACTGGCGGAGCAGGCCGGGCATCATCCCGACATTGATATTCGCTGGAACCAAGTCACCCTCACGCTCACGACGCACAGCGCGGGCGGACTCACAGAAAAGGATTTCAAACTCGCGCGGCAAGTGGATCAGCTTTGAGTTTGGAGTTGCGCCTTCCGGCGACTACGGGCCAAGAACCTTGACCGCCGGAAGGCGGAACTTCCAACGGCAACCCCATGCAAGAAGTCCAAACGCTCTTCAAAAAACACTTCAGCCACACGCCCACGCATGTCGTCGCGGCGCCCGGCCGGCTCGAAGCACTAGGCAATCACACGGATTACAACCAAGGCCTCGTCCTGTCCGTGGCGGTGGACAAATATATTTCCATCGCGTCCTCACCGCGGCCGGATGGCCGGGTGGAGCTGATTTCTTCCGCGTTCCCCGCGCCGGAAAAGTTTTCTGTGAGCGACCTCAAATCGAACCCGGCGGCCCGCTGGGCGGATTACGTGAAAGGGGTGTTGGCCCAACTGCGCCGGCGCGGCGTACATTTCGGCGGGTTCAACGCCGCCATCCACAGCACGCTGCCGCTGGGCGCGGGTATGAGCAGTTCCGCCGCGCTGGAAGTGGCGACGGCGCTGACGATCCGCCGGCTGCACCCCTTCACCCTCACCGACACCGGAACAGCCCTGCCGCCCAAGGCGAACACACGCGGGGAGTTGCCGGCGCTCACACTCGCCGAGCGAATGCACTACGCCAAGCTCTGCCGTGCGGCGGAGAACGAATTCGTCGGCGTGCCATGCGGAATCCTGGATCAGGTGTCGTCGCTGTTCGGCCGGGCGTGGAACGTGATGAGCATTGATTGCCAGTCGTTGACGGTGGATCACGCGCCGCTGCCGGGCGTGGCGCTGGTAGTCTGCCACAGCGGTGTAAAGCACGCGCTCGTGGGCGGCGAATACAAGGAGCTACGCGACAATTGCGAGTCGGCCGCCCGCAAACTGGGGACGAAATTTCTGCGCACGGTGGAGCTGAAACAATTGTTGGCCGCCAAGCCCGCGCTCACGGAACGCGAATTCGCCTGCGCCCATCATGTCGTGAGCGAGATCGCGCGCGTGGTGGCGGCCGAGCGGGCGCTGCGGGCGGACGACCTGGCGCAGTTTGGTCAGTATCTTTTTCAAAGCCACGAAAGCTCGCGGGATTTTCTCAAGAACTGCACGGCCGAACTTGACCAGTTGGTGGAACTGGCGCGGCAACATCCTGGCTGCCTGGGCGCCCGACTTACGGGTGGCGGCTTCGGGGGAGCGACCCTCAATCTCGTCCTCCATCATCAGGCGGACCAGTTCATGGCGCACATGGCGAGCGGATACGAAAAACAGACGGGCGTGAAGTTGCAACCCATCCTCTGCCAGAGCGTGGATGGCGCCCGGTGACCGTGGCCGAACCGATTGGCTTCGGTCTGAATCATAGCCTTGATCTTGCTCTTGATCCTTTCCACCCCCGCTCGCCGTTGCGATCCGGGCGGGGAGATTAAGATTAAGATTAAGATTAAGACCAAGCTCAAGATAGCGATGAAGAGTAAGAACGGAAACTCGCCCGCAGCATCCGGGTGCAAACCCATTCATTCCTTGGCTTGCGCGAACGGGGCGGGCTTTCTATCGTCCGGGCATGAAACGGATCATAATTTTTCTGACAATTTTTGCGGTCACCACGGCGTTGCCAATTCGCGGGCAGGACGTCGCCGCGATGGATGAACGCATCAAGCAGTTACGCGGGCATGTGGACGATCTGCTGGAGGACAAGGCCAACCAAAAAAAACAAATCGAGGCACTGGCCAAGGAGATTCAGGCGTTGCGCGACCATCAGCAGAACCAGCCGACCACGGCCTACGCGAGCCAGGAGGATTTGCGCAAACTGGCGGAGAAAATTCAAGAGCTGGATGCGAAACGGAAAACCGACCGTGAAGTCATACTGAAGGAAATCGCGAAACTGGGCCAGACGACCACCGGGGGGACGACCCCCAAGGTGAAGCCGCCGAAGAGCCAGCCCAACCCCAGCACCACGGAAAACCCCAACCCGAACAATTTGCCGGACAAGGCGGCCGAACATACCATCGCGGCCGGCGACACCCTCTCCACGATCGCCGCTGCCTACAGCAAGGAGCTGGGGGTCAAAGTGACCACCGACCAGATTCGCAAGGCGAACCCCGGCATCAAGGACGACAAGTTGATCGTGGGGAAAAAGATTCTGGTTCCCCTTCCCGACAAATAGTCCCCGGTCAGCGGAAAAGGAAAAGGAGAATTGCGGCGCCGAGCACGATTCGGTACCAGCCGAACACAACGAAGGTGTGCGTCTGGACATAACGAAGCAGCCATTTCACCGCGATGAACGCCATCACGGCCGCGACGACGGTGGCGAGAATTACCAAACCCCAGTTCTCTCCGGCCAGTTCGCCATGTTTCCACGCCTTGAGCAGTTTGTAACCGCCAGCCGCCAGCAACGTCGGCACGCCGAGTAGAAAGGAAAATTCCGTCGCCGCCGGGCGGGCGATCCCGAGCATCAGTGCAAACAGAATCGTCGTGCCCGAGCGCGAACTCCCGGAATACGTGGCGGCGATAATTTGCGCGACGCCCACCGCGATGGCGGCGGCCCAGGAGACTTCGTTCCGCCCCGGCTTGTTCCGCAACCACGCTTCCACCGCGAGGAACAGGACGCCGCCAATCAAGGTTGCAAGCGCCACGCGCACGGCCCACGCATTTTCCGCCACATCTTCCTTGCGCACTTTCACGCCCAGCTTCTCGGCGGCAAGCACGCCGACAATCGTGAGGGCGAAGGCCACCAACAGCTTGGCGAGGTAATCGCGCGTGGCCGGCGACTTCCATTCTTGAGCCAGCCCGCGGACGCGCTTTTGGAAAACGACCAGCACGGCCAGCACCGCGCCGCATTGCACCACGATGTCAAAGAGTTCGCTTTGCGGCTTCAGCCAGCGTTCCGCCAGTTGCAAATGGCCGGTGGAGGACACCGGCAAAAACTCCGTGATCCCTTCAATGATTCCTAAAATGACAACCGCAATCCAATCAGGCATCTCAGACCAGACACGAAAAACGCCCGCGTTGGCAAGCGACAAAATCCTCTCCGTGGCAAGTTAGCTTTGCCTAACTTTATTTCTTGACTCAAACTCCTGATGCGTTACGCTCATGCCGTGAATTTGAAATGCTATGCCCCGGTTCGCCCGCTCTGGATGGCACTGTTGCTTGGGCTGCCCGGGTCGTGCTTGTCGGTTGGCGCGGACGCGGAGGCTGGTGACAAATCCCGCTACCACTTGTTCCGGCCCACGCCGGCAGATCAAATGCGCGAGATGAGCACCGATCGCCCGGATCAGACGGAGTCGCCCTACACGGTGGATGCCGGGCATTTCCAAGTGGAGATGGACGCGGTGGGTGCGGTGTTTGACCGCAACCGCTCGGGTGGCGGCGACGTCCAAACGACCGGTTGGGGAACATCGCTGAATCTGAAAGCGGGCTTGCTGAACAATGTGGACCTCCAGTTTGTGCTCGATCCTTACGCGAAAGTGGAGGTGAAAGACCGCACGGCTGGCGCGAAGGAAACGGCCTCTGGCTTTGGCGAACTCCAAACCCGACTGAAGGTCAACTTGTGGGGCAATGACGGCGGCTCGACCGCGTTTGCGATGATGCCCTTCGTGAAATGGCCGTTGGCGGAATCCAGCCTGCGCAATGGCCAGACCGAAGGCGGCACCATCTTCATCCTGGGATATGAATTGCCCGCCGGCTGGGGCTCGGCGGTGATGACGGAGTTTGATTTTGTGGCGAACGATACCGGCGGCTACGACACCGAGTTCGTCAACTCGATCACGTTCAGTCACGACATAGTCGGTAAGTTGGGGGGGTACGTGGAGTTCTTTTCCGTCGTCAGCTCGGCGGGCAACGCGGACTGGCAGGGCCAGTTCGACGTGGGTTTCACTTACGCTGTC
>JANOHH010000660.1:0-11913 GCA_031406395.1 Verrucomicrobiota bacterium
CCGCCCGGTCGGCATAGGCCACCCCGCCGACCCCGTGATGCAGATAGTGGAACTCCGCCACCCCCGCATAGCCCGCCTCAGCCATCTCCATCTGCACGAAGGCGGCAATCGCCTCCACATCCTCCGGCGTCAGACGCTCCAGAAACCGGTTCTTTTGCTCTTTTTTCGAGAGGTGCAAGAAGAACTTGAGCACAAGCGTGCCGTTACGCACCAGATGCTTTTCAAAATTGTTGATGTCTTCGTACCGGGCCGCCCAAAACTGCTGGTCCGGTTTCTTGGTCAGCTTCAGGTCCAGCCATTCCGGATGCACCTTCACCACCAAAACGTCCTCGTAATAACTGCGATTAAAAATGCCGATGCGGCCGCGCTCCGGCAGGCTCTTCATGTACCGCCAGAGAAAGTTGTGGTCGAGTTCCTCGACCGACGGCTTCTTGAAGCTGAACACCTGGCAACCCTGCGGATTTACGCCGGACATGACGTGCCGGATGGTGCCATCCTTGCCGGCGGCATCCATCGCTTGAAACACCAACAGCACCGAGTGGGTGTCGCTGGCGTAAAGCAATTCCTGAACGGCGTCAAGTTCCGCGCGGTTCTGCTCGAGAATTTTCAGCGCCTGGTTCTTGATCTTGTCCTTGCCGAGCTTTTTCGCCGCCTTGGTGTCGGCCCAGTCGGTCGAAAACTTCTTCAGGTTAACCTTCGCACCGGGCGGAACGCAGAATTGTTTGATGAGTTTTTGTTTGATCATGCTTTTGGTGTTGATACTCAGTTTTTGGCCCCAGCGGTCTTGCTTTTCCCCGCATGGTACGCCGCGGCTATTTCATCGGTCTCCGGCGTGTCGAGTTCGGATTGCGCCTCCTCACCGGGCCGCAGGATAACGACTTTGGCGGTCAGGTTTTCCATCATCTGGATGATCTCAGCAGCCGTGCCAAAGATAAACTCTGACCGGCGATCCGATACGGGGAGACGGAAGAAAAGCGACAGCGACAACCACTCGCCGGACCGGCCCAGCACGAACTCGTCGGCGGTCAGTTTCATGTCCTCCGGATCATATCCCACTTGCGTGACCATGTAGGGCCCGCCGTGATCGCGGGGAGTGATTTCGCTGGCCTGGCGCCAGGAAGCCAGACTGATAAGGTGGACGTCCAGAAAGCTGTTCGTGAGGTTGTGGGGATTGAGGTTGCTCATGAATTGCTGGTTGCGGCCTTCGCTCGTAGCGGTGAAATAACAAAGGCCACCGCAGGACGCAAGGCACGATGTGGTACCCCAAGACAACTCAACGGCCGGTTACTTTCCAGCGGCGGTGCATCCAGATCCACTGCTCAGGATGACGGAGTAACATGCGCTCGATCTCCGCGTTGTAGGCGCGGGTGTTCCGGCGGATGGCCTCACCGATGTTTTCATCCTCAGATAACGGCAAGGGTTCTTCGAAGCGCAGGACATGGCTGCCATCCGGTTCGCGCCAGCTGTAAGCCGGAACGACTGGCGCGCCGGTGCTCAGGGCGATCAACGCCACGCTCTTGAAGGTGCCGGCCGGGTGGCCAAAGAAATCAACCGTGATGCCGTTGCCCTTGCCCGCATGCTGGTCAAACACGTAAACCACGATGGCCCCGCCCGCGAGCAGGTCGAGGATGGCTTCCAACGAACCGCGTTTGGTCAGCGTCCCAAAGCCGGCCTGCCGGGTGCGCCAGGTAATGAAGTCGTTCAACAATTTTGGCTTGAGCGGCCGGCGCACAAAGTGGAACAGCCCGCGGTAACCCGGGAACTGTCCGATGCCGGCCACGGTGGATACTTCGAAATTGCCGAAATGCCCGGTCAACAAAAGAATCCCCTTGCCGCGCGCGTGCGCGCACAGGGCCACCTCCACATTCTCAATCCGCATCCAGGCCTTGCGACGCTCCCCCGACATGAACGGCAGCCGAATAAACTCCAGGAGGAACCGGATGTAATGCGCGTAGTAAGCCTGGGCCAGCTTGAGGATTTCGTCCTCCGGAATATAACCCCCAAAGACCCGGCGGAGATTTCCCAGCACCACGCCGCGCCGATACGGAAATAAATAGTAAAGCAACCGGCCGAACCAGGGCACTTCGGTGATTCGCGGATCGGCCCATGCGATGGCGGAGGCACTGGTTTCTGTGTGGGTCAATGACACCCGGATTCCGGCGATGCGATGGCGATCCAAGACCGCCCGCGCCGGGGCACTGACTTCCACAACCGGAGCGCCGTAGGCATCACGCCGCGTGGAAAAATCCGCCAATTCAATGACGCCCAAGGCGATCTCGCGCGGAAAGAGTTTGCTGCAGGCCTCCTTGGCGGCGAAGCGGGCGGCCAGACTGGCAGCGCGTCCGGGGCCCGTGCCGGCATCCTGTAATTCCTGGGCCGAGAAGAGCCGACCGAGCTCCTCGATCGTCTTGTCGCGCACCAGTTTCTCAATGCGCGCGATCTCAACGGTATCAATCCCGCAGCGCGCCCCTTTGGCGTCTGAGGGATTCATGCCGCGGACCGGGAGGCCCCCGCCCGCACCAGCATGGCAACGTTCATGCCGCCAAATCCGCGGCAACAAACCAGCGCAACATTACTCCGCGCCGGTTGGGCCTGCGATTGCACGGTCAGCCAGGGAAATTCCGGATCCACCGATTGCAGCGTGGGAATACCGGGGACGATTCGTTGCTCGAGCGCCTTGAGCGCGAGCGTCAGATCGAGGATGCCAGACGCGGCGATGAGGTGCCCGAACGCCCACTTGAACGCGGTGACGGGCGGCAGATGGTTGCCAAAGACCTGGCGGTAGGCGTGAGCTTCGGACGCATCCGAAGCGGGAGTGCCGTTGCCGTGGGCTACAATAAGGCCCACGGAGTCGGCCGAAAGGCCGGCTTCGTCCAAGGCAACCCGAATGGCCCGGCCCAGGCCATCGCCATCCGCCCGCACCTTGAGAACTCCGGTAGCTTCGGTGACGCAACCCGAGCCCAGAAACTCGCCCATCACGAACGCCCCGCGCGCTTCGGCGTCTTCTGCTTTTTCCAGCATCACGGCCGCGGCGCCTTCACCAAACACTGTGCCATCGCGGCGGCGATCAAATGGACGCAGCGCATCCGGTGACATCAGTCCGACCTGATAGTAATTCAACATCGTTTCCGCATCGATCGGCGTATCGTGACCCACCGCCACCGCGCGATCCGCTTCGCCGGTGCGAATCGCCGATGCCGCTTCGGCGACAGCCATGATGCCGCCGACGCATTGGTTGGTGATGCAAGCATTCGTGCCTTTAAAATTGTGCCGGATCCCGACGTGGCAGAGCACGTTGTTGGGCAGGTTGCGCAACAGCCACATCGGGTTCACCGTCGAGCAACTTTCGGCGCCGAATTTCTTGAGGTCGCCTTCCACCGCCGTAAACGCGGGGAAAAAATCGTAATTATTCTGATACGTTCCGCCACCCGAACCGGAAATAACCCCGCACCGATCGTTGAATTCCGCAGCCAAAGCCGGATCGAGAGCGTCACGATGCGCCGCCAACCCGGACTGCTGGATCGCGGCGCCGGCGGCATAAATCCCGAACAGATCCGTTCGCAAGATAAGCTTGTGCAACTTCCGATCCTCCACCAGCGTGCGGTTGTCGACGCCAGTGACTTCCGCCGCCACCTTCACCGGCCAGCCCTTGGCGTCCCACCGGCTGAGCGGGGCAACCGCGGAACGCGCGTTCACAATGGCATCCCAGATGGCGTCGATCGTCAACCCGGCCCCACAAACGGCTCCGGTGCCCGTGATCGCAATGCGAGGAGTTTGGTTCATGGTAATTATCGATTGATGTTGGAGAAATCAGAGACTCCTCCCGTCGTCTCCTACGGTTTTGAATCAACTTCGTCAGGATGCCGAAACGCCAGACAACTGTTCGATCCGCCGAAGCCCAGGGAATTGGACAAGGCCGCCCGGATGCGAAGCGGCCGCGAGCTGCCAAGAACGAGGTTCACGTTGCAGTCCGGATCTGGCTGGGTGTAATTGGCGTTGACCGGGGCGATGCCGTCGCGAATGGCCAGCGCGCAGATGCCCGCTTCCACCGCGCCCGCCGCGGCGATCAGGTGGCCCATGCAACTCTTCGTGGAACTGACCGCAATTTCTCCGAGCCGGTCGGCGAGCACCGAGCGAATGGCCGCACACTCGCTACGATCATTCATCAAGGTGGAAGTCCCGTGCGCATTCACATAGTCAATATCAAGTGGCGTCAGCCCGGCATCTCCAAGGGACTGTTGCATGGCTTGAATAGGACCATCGCCGGACGGCGGTGAATCCGTGATGCGATAGCTGCTCAGGGAATTGCCATCGCCGGCCAGTTCGGCGTAGATGCGCGCACCGCGTTTGCGCGCGGTTTCCCACTCTTCGAGGATCAGAAAGCCCGCTCCTTCCCCCAGCACAAAACCATTGCGCGTCGCGTCAAACGGACGGCTGGCGCGTTCCGGGGTTTCGTTGTCCTTGGAAAGCGCGCCTAGCAAGCAAAAAGCTGTGAGCCCAACCGGGTTGAGCATGGAATCGTAGCCGCCAGCCAGCACGCAGTCGGCGTGACCACGGCGGATGACCTTGAGGGCCGTGCCGAGTGCCTGACCGCCCGATGCACAAGCCGTGTGAACCGCCGTGGCATAACCGCGAATGCCGAAGTGCTGGGTGAGCAACGAAAGGCCGGAGTTCGCCTGCGCCCGGCAGAAGGCGACGGGATCCGGGGAAAACTGTGGGTTCACCAGTCCAGCGGCATTAAACTCGCCGTCGCGGCTGCAGAATCCATGCACGGCCTGCAATTCATCGAGCGTGACGCTCATCATCCCGGCGCCGACACTGAAGCCCCAACGATGCGCGTTGTGCGGCTCGGGGCGGATGCCCGCGTCCGCAAACGCTTCAGCCGCGGCGGCGAGAGCAAACCGGACGGAACGCGAAGCATGCTTGAGCAGTTTGCGGTCGTTGATCCGGGCCGCTGCATCAAAATCTTTCACCTCGGCACCGATCCGGGTGGGGAAGGTGCTCGCATCGAAGGCTCGAATCGCCGCCGTACCGCTGCGGCCCGCGCGCACATTCGTCCAGGTGGTGGGTGCATCGTGACCGACGGGCGTCACCATGCCAATGCCTGTGATGGCCACCCGCCGTCGCCGAATCATAAGCCCACCCCCGGTGTGAGCCGGACCCGCGCGCCGCCCACGACGCGCTTGCCTTTGCGGATTTCCACTTTGACGTTGGCGGCCTCGGGGGAAAGTTGATTCAATCGGGCTTCAATTTCCAACACCTCACCGGGCGGCGTAAAGGCGCGCAACTTCACGTCCGAAACGGCGCGGAGCACCCACACCACGCCTGGCACGGGCGCAGCCAGTTCCTTCGCCAGCAGGGCCGCCAAGTCCAAACTGGCATTCATGAGCAACGTGCCGGGGAAAACCGGGCGGCGCGGAAAATGATCGGCGAAAAAGTTCGCCTGGGTCGGCACGTGCAGGGTTGCGGTCACGCTCTGACCGACTTCGCCTCCAGTCCGTTCCAAGGGAAATGGCGGCAGCCCGCCGAAAGCGCCCGGTTTTGCGCCGCCATTGCAAAGCACGCCAAAGCGCGTCCGCAGAGCAATCGGGTCATCGAAATCTTCCACGGCCAGCATAGGCCCGACACAATGAGTCAGCCGGATTGCGAGGATACCGTCGACCAGCACCGAACCGTCGTAGGCAGCAGCGCCGTCGTCCACCGTTTCGAGATCGGCGGTGAGTTCGAGCTTCTGTCCGGGCCGGACCGGATGCAATAATTCAAATTCCCCAGCCAAACCAGCGACCGGGCGACGGGCAAAATCCATCCTGGCCATGGCCGCCCAAGCGGCCAATTGGCCCACGGCCTCCGCCGCCAGGGACGGAGAAAACTCGTCCAAAGCAGACGGAATCAAGTATTCGCCGCGAATACGCACTCCGGGTTCGACCGCGGTGATCCGGTCCACAAAGGAGAACGCGCGGAAATGGTGATCCATGCCGGGTGTAAATACCGGTGCGTTCAGGCTGGAGGCGTGCCGACGGCGGCAGCGGCGCGCTGCTGGCGGATGGCCATTTTGCAGAACGTCTCGGTGGTGAACAGTCGCGGGATGTCGGCGACCTTGAGCGGCGAACTGAAGCGTTCGGCCGGCACTTCGCTGAGGAAAAATTTCAGCCGCTCCACCCCCGCCGGGGTGACGACGCCACCCGTCTCGAACTCCGCCTCGGAGAGATTGCCCCGCGCCTCCTCCACGATTTTGCCGCGCGGAATCTTCACTTTGAAGGTGCGCTCCAGCCGGAAGATGATGTCCAGGAAATCAATGGACTCCGCCCCTAGATCGTTGATCAGGGACGAATCGGGTTTGACCTTTTCCGCGTCGCAGCCCAGGGCGTCGGCCATGATGTCCGCTACCTTGGGATAGATGGCGGTGATGTCTTCTTTGGTTATGTTGGTGTTGTTCATGAGCGTTTATTCCATCTTGAATCCGCCGTCCACATGCAGGATTTGTCCCGTGATATAATCGGCGAACGACGAGGCTAAAAACCAGACCGCATGCGCCACTTCCTCCGGACGGCCAATGCGCCGCAGCAAAATGCGCGACAAAATCTGTTCCCCGGCCAGTTCGCGCACGGGGCGCGACATTTCCGTTTCAATCACCCCGGGGGCAACGGCGTTGACGGTGATGCCGCGCGGGGCCAACTCCACCGCCAGTGACCGGGTGAACGCGTTGATGGCGCCTTTGCTGGCCGCGTAGTTCGTTTGCCCACGCCCGCCTTTCTCGCCAGACACGGAGCTGAGATTGATAATTTTCCCGCGCCGTTGGGAGATCAGGTACGGGGCGACGGCCCGCGCCATGTTGAACACGCCAACGACATTGGTTTCCAGCACCACGCGCACATCTTCATCTTCCAAAGCGGTCAGCGGGTTGTCCCGGACGACCCCAGCGTTATTGACCAGCAAATCAATCCGTCCGGCCCGATCCGCCACCTGCTCCACGAACGCCGCGCAGGCCACACTATCCCGCACGTCCACGACGACGGCGGTGATTTTACCGCCGGGATTGGCTGCAATGACTTCGTTGGCCGCCGCTTCATTACCGCGATACGTAAAATTCACGTCCATGCCGGCGGCGGCGAGCCGTTGCACAATCGCGCGACCAATCCCCCGGCTGCCGCCGGTGACAATGGCTACTCCGCCGCACAGGCCGGCGTCATTTACTTCTAGGTTGCTCATCCTGAGATGCAATAACCGCCATCCACGACCAGCGTATGCCCGGTGATCATGGCCGCTTCGGGCAGGCATAGCAAGTAAACCGCCCCGGCCACATCTTCCGGCGTGAGGGTCGGCCCAGCGGGGGTGCGCCGCGCGTACTCGGCCAGGAGCTCTTCGCGATTGGGGAAATACTTCAGGGCATCGGTGTCCACCACGCCGGCACTTACGATGTTCACCCGGATGCCGCGCTGCCCAAGTTCCTGCGCCAGTGCGCGAGCCACAGATTCTAGGGCCGCCTTCGAAGCGCCAATAAAAGCATAGTGCGGGATGGCGCGTTGCGCGCCGAGACTCGAAAGGCCGATGATCCGACCGCCATTGGTCATGAGCGGCACGGCCTGTTGTGCCAGCAGGTTCAACGCGAGGGCATTGGTCTCCATGCAGCGCCGCCAATGCTTCAAGGTTAGCTCCATGGCCGGGCGCAGCACGCCAAGAGCGGCGTTGCTCACGACAATGTCCACGCGATCGAATTGCTGGCGGAATGTCGCGAAAGCCTCGACCACGCTCTCGGGATCGCTCACATCGGCCTGAATGGCCAAGGCCCGGCGGCCCAGCGCCCGCATGTCGCTGCAAACCTGTTCCGCCTCGATGTGGCTGTTGTGGTAAACGATAGCCACGTCGCAACCGGCCTGGGCCAGCTTCCAAGCCGTGGCGCGGCCAATGCCTCGCGAGCCCCCGGTGATAAAGGCAATTTTTCCAGCAAGTGATTCACTCATCAGTCAATGGATTACAGTCTGAGTGATCGTGGCGGCGAAATCAATCCTGCGAATGGCTTTCGCGGACAACTCAGTGAAAACCATCCTGGCCATCATCAAGTATCCATGGTGATCAGAGGAAGCGTTTCCGCGGAAACAACCAACTCGTGCGAGCCAAATAATGACGATCCTCGTCGCCGAGCGATCCGGGGTAAGAGGCCTCTTCGTCCGGCCGTGCCCCGATGACTTGCGCTCCGCTACGGCCACCGCGGCCCGTTCTGGCATTGAATTCTGGCGACGGCTCCCTGCCCCGCAATTGCCTCGCAGAGCCTGGTAACTTGTTAGTCACATGGAAGCAGGATCGGTAGAACCGTTAAGTCACCGCCAAGCGGTCGTAGATTTCAATCTTCCCGTCTGATCCTGCGTGCATATTTGTCAACGATTAAGGTGTCCCCCAACGAGGCAGCGGATTGAACCGTGTGGGTCTGAGTGGGAGCGCCATCAACCCACACATGGAACTGACCGTTGAAAACCAGCGGAGTTGGGAACGATCCGGCGAGGTGTCGAACCCGCTTTGGCCACGGATTGACTGACTCCTACGAATGGGCAAAGGCCTGAAAAATTCGAAGTTCAGTTTCTTTTCTGCAACGCCGTGATGGCTGATTGAGCGTCCGTTCGAACGTCCGCATTCGGATGTTTGAGCAAGGGCTCGATCGCAGGAATCAGTTCCTTGGTGCCAAGGACCGCCAAGGTACGGCAGGCATCCCGAACCAGCAGATTGTGGGAGCTCTTCAACAGAGGCGTGATCTCGGGAACCGCCTCGGGGGCATGGAGGCCACGAAGGGCTTTGAGCGCCTCGTCGGCTTCAGCCTTATCGTAACTCTTCAGCATCCGATAAATCGCCTTAAGATCCGCCTGGTCAACTTGGGCATGGATCGCACCGAGCGCCCGAGCAGCTTTTTTTCTTAACGCCGGCCGAGGGTCGGACAATAGTTTCCGCGCGGCTGCGATCGCGTTGGTGCCCGGGTTCGGTTGCTCTGCCAGGTCATCGAGGGCATTCAGCACTTTCCTCGGGTCGTCCGCGGCCAGGCCGGCGATCAGCCTGGCTTCTCCAGCATCCGCTCCCGACGCTAAGACCGGCTTCGACCCGTTTCCTTTTGCGTCAGCTGCCTTCGCGTTGGAGGCAACAGCGATAAAGGTCAGGAGCAAGCACCAAACAAATAACTGTTCAATCGCTCTGGTCATTTCTGTCCACGTCAGGGTGAGGCGAGGGCTTTCAAAACCCGCTCGTCGTGCAGCGCGACGAGCACCAGTTTCTCGATTCCCCCGTCACAGGCGTTTGGCCACTTCCAGCTCGTGTCATCTGCGCCCAGCGTGAATGGTTGTCCGTCTCCGGTGTCGATCGTGAAAAGAATCGTGCAGCGGAACGTCCAGCCGCTGGCGGCCGATGAGAGTGTTACTTTGGTGACGGCGATTTTTAGAGATTTTTGAGACCCGCCAGCAACGGCGACACCTTTCTTTTGCAGCGTGCGTGCCATCGCGTGGATCGCCTGGTCCGTCCAGTCATGCAGATTGGCGTAGACTGTGTATCCGGTGCCAGGCTGGCTGATCTCCGTTTTCTCAACGGCAGGTTGAGCGTTGATGAGGGAAATCCTGGTACCAGCGGGGAAATCCGGAAGCTGGGTCAATTTCGGCACCGGCGTTCCGGGTTTGTAGGTCGTAGAGCATCCGGAGATCAGCAGCGACCAGAGTAACAAAGGCAGGATGGGGATGAATTTGGTTTTCATAGGTGCGATGTGGTTGAACTAGGTTGAAAAGTACAAACCTAAAGGCGGCGAGACAATACCCAAATTAGTCGAACTGCAGAACCTCAAAAGAACCAATGCCCGTCAGGTTGGTAGGACGCGCGGAAACAACCGGCCTGTGCGGGCGAGATAGTGGCGATACTCGTCGCCGAGCGTCGTGAGCAGATACGCCTCTTCATCCGCCGCCTTGATCCGCACACAGACTAGATGTGCGAGAACCAGGGCCAGGGAGAAACTGGCGGGCAGCAGCCAGAATGCTCCAATTAACATCACCATCTGAAACGAATAAATCGGATGCCGTATGTAGCGATAGGGTCCGCTGGAAACCAAGGCCACTTTTTTGGTGTGATCAATGCCAATCCGCCACAGATCGCCCATGGCGGCGTAGCACCAGAGGGTACCTGCGTAACCGAGGGCCACGACACTCAAGCCGATGACCAGACAAGTGGAGTTGGACAGACTGGAAATGATGCGAAAACCAGAAACATTGAGGCGGCCAATGAGAAATGCTTGCGCCAGCCAACCGACGATGACCAGCATCCAGCCTGCCCACAGCAATCGTTCCTTCGTGCCGCGCGGCTTCAGATTGGGCGATTTGCCAATCCTTCGTCGGACACGGCGGGCTTGCACCAGCACGCCGCCCCAATAAAGGAGGACGCTGCCGAGGACGACGGCCCGGTTGAGAAACAGATTATCGGCCGGCATGGTTGGCGAAGGATTGTTGGGCGCGAATTTTGCGCTGAAGTTCGAGTACCCAGTGTTTTTTGATGGAATACCAAACCTCGGCGGCCCAGAGAACATGCGTGCTGTCGGCCTCGAATTTCACATCCAGTTGAAGCGTGGCCGTGGGCGTGGCTGTCGGCCGGTAATGGCTGAGCCAATCCCGGATGGTCGGGTCTTTGGCGAGATGTCGGGTATCAGGAATACTGGCATGGCCGTAGCCCGACGGCAGCCGCAGGTTGCGGACGACGGCGCTGCCGGTCGCCTTGTAGTCATTGGACGGTCCATACCCCAGGTAATCGCCACCGAGCGGATCCAGCCCTTTTTGGAATCCGGCAAATTCCTCCACGGAGTCAGGTATTTTCCGAAGCTTGTCGCCCATGTCCCACTGATTCGGGAGCCAACGGCCCATTCCGCCGGTCACGGCCACGCAGGCATACGAGACTTGCAAGCCAACGACCGGCCGGGAATTACCGGTCAACGGATCGGTGATCTCGTATCGCTTTTCGCTCTCCTCGGTCACTGGATTCCAAACGGCGAGCCGATCCCCAGAATCGCCCGCCAGTTTGTGCAAGACCCGCATCGCCTGGAAGCCACCCTGGCTAAAGCCCACCAGCATTGGCCGGAGGCCATCGTTCTCGTAATACGCGGCGATCACCCCGGCGATCATGTCGCTCTTATCATAGTACCCAAAGGTGTACGTCCCATCGTTCGGGTGGCGGATGCTGGCGGCGGGATAACCCATGCCGATCAGGAACTCGGAGAAGGAGTTCATGTTCGCATGCCGGGGCAGGATGCCGCCATGGATATTAATAATCCTCGGCGCCGGCGCTTGGGCGAGGACTTCGCTGATTTCCGTCTGCGAGACATTTTCCGGGTCGAGGGCTAGAATCTTCGCTTGAGCCGCCGGTGAGAGCGGGGGCGCAGGGTCGAGGGTCAAGGGTCGAGGTTCGAGGGCAGCGTGATTACTCAATGTTCGATTTTCGATGTTCGACTGGCTCTGAGTTGCGCAACCCGCCAGCATGAACACCGCACAAAGGAAGAAAATCCCAAAGGCGTCGAGGGTCAAGGGCCGGCGGCCGGGGGCAGGTCTGGCGCTTGCCGTTCGTCTCTCGAACTTCGGCTGCTTTTGCCGTTCGGCGGCGGATAAATATTCCATTTCAATTGTCATGATTCCGGGATTGTTCAGCGCGGATCAACCGCTGGAGTTCGAGCACCCAATGTTTCTTGATGCTGTACCAAACATCCGCCGCCCAGAGAATGTGCCGGCTGTCGCCGGCCAATGCCACGTCTAGTTGTAGATAAACCACCGGTTCTTTGGAAGCTCGATAGTTGTTGATCCAGTCTTTCACCTCCGGGCTGTGGAGCAGATGCTTCGTGTTGGGAATCCGACCGTGATCATATTCGGTGGGCAGCCAAACGTTACGCACCGCGGCGACACCGCTGGC
>JANOHH010000694.1:0-1938 GCA_031406395.1 Verrucomicrobiota bacterium
GCCGCGCTGGATGATCTGCTCGCGGGTCGACGCCGTGGCGACTCCGCCCGGTTGCGCAGCGTACATCAACGTCCACTCGAGGTCGGCCCAACCGACTTCCCGCCAGAGGCCCAGTTGGTCGCCCATCCAGGCGAGCACCACCGGATGCGGCGTACGGTTGTGTGCGCCCCATTCGCCGACATGGATGCCCACGCCTTTGCGCTCCAGTGCCTGCCAGGGAACAATCCGGTCGCGGCGCAAGGTTTCCTGATTGACGATTTTGTCACCGAGTTTGAGGGGCCAGGTTGGCACCGGCCATTTGTCCGCGCCGGAAACCCAGTTTGCCTGGAAATGGCTGACTTCCATGGGATCATAGCCGCGCGTGCTTTGGGCCACGCCCAACCCCACCAAACCGAAAACCGGATCGCGCCCCCAGCGCAGACCATCCACGATGATGAGCCGCTGCGGATCCTCGGCGCGGATGGCTTGCACCAGCCGCTGCACGACGCGTACGTAGGTTTCCTCAGGCACGTTGGCGGGTTCGTTCAACAAATCAAAACTCAACTGGGCGTTCGCCACGCCCTTGAACCGCCGGGCCAGCATGCCCCACTGAAACGCGGCGGCGGCGAGCGCGGCTTCGTCCGTCCACAAATCCAGCGGTTCCTTCGGCGGGTTCACGCAATAACCGGGCGCGCGATGAAGGTTGAGATTCACATGAATCTTGTGTTTTCGCCCGTACTCGACCGCTTGATCCAGATGCACCAACTCGGGCTCGCGGACCTGACGCGGGTCTTCAGCGGAGGACCAGCACAGGTAGGAAAGCGGCAAGCGCGCGAAATCAAAGCCCCACTCGTTAAGCATCGCAAAATCACTTTCGGCAAAAGGCGGATTGCCATTTTTCTGCGCCACAAACTTCTCCGTCAGGTTGAAACCGCGCCAGCGTGGCAACCGCCGGGCCGTAGGCTGGGCTGCCGGTGACTCGGCGGCGGGCAACGCCGAAAGGCTCAAGCCCGTGAGCGCCACCGCGGAGAGTGTTCCGATGAATTCGCGCCGGTTCATGATGGTTTTTGGGTTATTTGGGCTCACGATCAATCGAGCGCGTGATCAGGCTGGCGCGCGGTTTCGAGCGAGATGGGAGACGCCAGAAGACGAACCCCGCGACGATCCCGATGAACAAGACCGAAACAACCACGCGCATTGTCAGCGGCGAAGGTTTTCCTTCGGCGCTGGAGTCAATCGGTCTGGGCTGAACGACCGGGTTGCTTTTTGGCATCATCACCGGCGCAGGCATCATCAGCGGCGGATTACTGACGGCTATTGGTGGAGTGGGTGGCGGCGAAGTGAGCGGAATCACGGGCAGCACGGGCGGCTTTATTTCCGGCGTTGTAACGCTCGCGGCCGGCAAGGCATTCGTGGTCGATGGCGGATTCGTGGCCGGCAAGACCGGCGGCGCCTCGATTTGTGGTTGCGGCCTTACCTCCCCTTTCGGCTCGGGCTTTGGTTCGGGTTTTGGTTCGGGAGCTGACTCCGGTTTTGCTTTGGTCGTAGTCGTCGCTGACGTGGCCAGCTCCGGCGCGGCGGGAAACTTGGGGAATTCGACCGGCCACGGCGGGGTGTTCACGGTGAACCCGATGAACTCGCCTTTCACGGCGCGCAACACAGTGAGGAACGGCATCTGTTGTTTGCGCTGGTCGGCGGCATTGGTCCGGTAGGCCTCGGCGATCGGCGCATCATAGGGTGTCCCCGACAGCGCGCTCTCGCCGTCGGAGATGAGTAGCACGGTGATCTTGTCCGAATCCGCCACAACACTCTTCATTTGCGCGATCACGGGTGCCAGGTGGGCGGTTTTCTCGTACCTACGTGATTTAAGAAAATCCACAATGCCCTGGGCGATGGGCCCGCTCGTTTGGGGCGTCCAGCGTTGCAGCGGGAATTGGCCAGTTTGCAAGTCGTCGGTAT
>JANOHH010000718.1:0-3557 GCA_031406395.1 Verrucomicrobiota bacterium
GACGTCGCGCTCATCACCGACGGACGTTTCAGCGGCGGCAGCCACGGCTTCGTGGTCGGCCACGTGACGCCTGAAGCCTACGTGGGCGGCCCGATTGCCCTCGTGAAGAACGGCGACCCCATCATCATTGACGCCGAGAAACGGCAAATGACTTTGGCCGTCAGCGCCGCAGAATTGAAAAAGCGCAAGCAAACGTGGACAAGGCCCGCGCCCCGCTATACCCGCGGGGTGCTTGCCAAATACGCCGCCCACGTCACGAGCGCGTCGCTCGGCGCGGTGACGGATGCGGATTTGAAGTTGTGAGGTTTTTGCTTTTCTACCGGCGTTCCAATTCAACAACCGAACCAAGCAAGACTTTATGAAAAACTCAATCAAACCAGTCGCGCTGGCTTCGTTGGCGCTGGCGTTGGCCGTTCCCGCCTGGAGCGCAGATGAATCCTTTGTCGGGAAATGGAAGGCCGAGTTCGGCTCACAAGTCGGCAGGCAAAAATACACGTTCGAGTTCAAACTTGAAAACGGAAAGCTCGCCGGGAAGGCGATCGGCTAACCCCAAATGGGAACGAACGAGGTGAAACTCGTCGAGATCAAAACTGACAAGGCTGAAATCTCCTTTGTCGAGCCGCTCCGGCTTCGGGACAATCATAGTGCGGTGGCCAAGACAAACGAAGTGCGCATCGAATACAAGGGCCAGCTCAAGGATGATGAAATCAAATTGCATCGCAAGGCACCTGGCATCTCCGAGTATGACATCGTTGCCAAACGCGTGAAGGAAACCGGCGCCAAAGCGGGAACAAAGACGGAAACCGCGCCACCCGCGAAGCCGTAAAGCACCTGGCTGAGAAAATATCCACGCCAATCCGGCGGCTCGCGCGACCAACCTGCTGAACAAGTTTTCGGCACGACCGAACAGGTTGCCCGCGATAAGATCAGCGCCGGCCACGGATTTGGAGGCAGCCTTTCCGAGGCTAGCCAGAATTCCACCCCCCAGCCCCGGGTTGCGAGGTCCGTGCCGGACTGGCCACCAGAGCCACCCGGGGGCAACCGGCAAACAAATCATCAACCCTGATCGGTTGCACTATTACTGCCGCCCACGGATGGACCCGTTGATCGCGTACTGAGCATCACAGCAATTCGAACCAGCGTGTCTTGGACCGCGGCGGGAAGCTTGGCGCCACGCCGCTTTCGCACGCCCGAGCCGCATGGAAAATCCGAAACTCATCCTTCGCCCGGAAACGGTGTCGCGGCCCCCGCTCTGCCACCGCACTCCAAGACGGTTCGTGCGGCCGGCGCACCCACAACCATTCCAACGCCAACCGCGGAAAATGGGATCGAGGCCGGGGCGGTTGCCGCGTCGGTTAGCGCGCGAGGATTCAACCCATTCAAGGTTGATCACCTTTGCGATTGGACGCCCAACTTGCAAAGAATTTCCGTCGCGGCCATGCTTGGCCTATGATTCATTTGCTGATCAGCCTGCTTGGCTTGGCTGTTTTGCTGGGCGGCTGCACCACCACCCGCCAGGCTGTAACGACAGACCTCGCTCCGTTCCTGCGGGGTCATTCCCAGAGCATCGACCAGGTACTGGCTTCGCCGGAGACGTTTCGCGCTCAGGTCTTGATTGCCGAAGTTGGAACCAACCGGTTTGGCCGACGGACGCTCAGGCGCGCCGGTTATCGCGTCGCCGCGGAATACTTTTACCCGGCGAGCGCCATTAAACTGTGCGCGGCGGTGGCGGCCCTGCAAACCATCGAGCGACTTGAGGTTCAAGCAGCCGGGGTGGATTTGCTGGATGTTCCGCTGGACATTGCGCCACTCTTTCCCGGCGATCCGCCGCAGACGAATGACATGAGCAAGCTGCCAACCGGCCAGATCACGGTCGCGCAGGAGCTGCGCAAGTTGGCGTTGGTTTCGGACAACGAGGCGTTCAACCGCCTTTACGATTTGGTCGGGCACAAGGCGCTCAATGAAAATATGCATGCCTTGGGTTTGCGTTCGGTCGTCATCAACCATCGACTCTCCGAATCAAGGACCATCCCGGACATGAGAGCATCCGCCTCCGTGACGTTTCGCATGCGGCACGGCGAACCATTCTTGGTTCCTGCCCGCAGCAGCCAGCTGAGGTTGACCAACCTTGGCGAAGGTTTACTGGTAGGTAGCGCCTACCTGAAAGGGGAACAACTGGTTAACACCCCAATGGACTTCAGCGGTCGCAATGGCATCTCGCTTCTGGACCTGCAGAACCTGCTTGTCAAGGTAACCCGACCCGACATTGATCTCGGCACGCCCGCGCTGCGGTTGAGCGCGTCGCATCGGGAACGATTGCTCCAAGCCATGACCCAGTATCCGCGCGAGTCCCGCAATCCGAGCTATCCGGCCGGGCGTTACCCGGACGATTACGGCAAATTCCTGTTGCCCGGCATCCGGCGTATTTGCCCGAGCATGACTCCGGGCGAGCGGGTGGAGATTACCGGCAAGATTGGTCGCGCGTACGGATTCAGCATCGAGAACTCCTACGTTTTCAATCCCAGAACTGGCCGAACTGTGTTCGTCGCCGCCGCCCTTTACACCAATGCCGACGGCGTACTCAACGACGATAAGTATGAATACGAGACGATCGCCGACCCCTTCTTTGCCGATCTCGGGGAGCTGATCGCGCGCGCGTGGCTCGGCGAACCTTCAGGGGAGAAGTGAGTCTCGCCGTTCGCATCCCGACTCGTGCCGGGATTCTTTCCCCCCTTCCCTCGTCAGTGCCCAGGGCGCGACCCACCCAGAAATGCCACGGGCTGACGCACTCCCGGACGGTTCGCGGGGCGCAAATTGTTTGAATCACACGGGCGGCTGATTTGCACCAACCCGGCGCCGAACCTGATGAAGCGAGCCTTGAATTCGCACTTTGCCCCCGGGGCGGCTCCGACATCGGTGAAGGAGCGGATTACCCAGTCGTCGGTCGTTGACTCGTGACGCCCAGCGCTGGCGTATCAGCCATGCTTGCTGCACCTACCCTAAGCCTCGCAGCATCCTGGCGACTGATTACCGTGACGAACGCACTCGTCTGAAGGCGAAAACAAACCACGCAACTGCACCTCTCCTGACGAAGTCATGTGCCAAAATGCTAGCGCCATCTGTCGCAAGATTCTTGTCTTGCGTGGGAAAAAACTTCCAACTCGCCTTGGCCGACGGGTTATGCCTATGCTCCGTCCCGGAGTTCGCCCGGGCGCGACATTCGGCGTCCGCTGCGCTGGCACTGGTTTTGCACCCTTGGTAACGTTTTGAAGTTAACGCATTGATATGACCTCGACCCAAATCCGCCAGACGTTCCTCGACTTCTTCAAGTCGAAGCAACACACCGTTGTCCCGTCCTCCTCGCTGATGCCGGATTCGCCGAACCTTCTGTTCACGAATGCCGGCATGAACCAGTTCGTTCCCATCTTCCTCGGCCAGACCCAATGCCCCTATACACCCGGGCGCGCCGCCGACACCCAGAAATGCATCCGCGCCGGCGGCAAACACAACGACCTCGACGACGTCGGCCTCGACACCTACCACCACACGTTCTTCGA
>JANOHH010000719.1:0-2789 GCA_031406395.1 Verrucomicrobiota bacterium
CGACCAACGTGATCGTTCCTGGCGATTCCAATCCGGCCAGCAGCAACATCACCACTCGGCTGAATTTTGAGAGGATTGATGTTGAGCACATTGTCGGCAGCTACCTCTTCAAGCTGACCAGCCCAAGCACGCGCTTCACGCCGGTCACCACTACTTTCAACGTCACCAACTCAGCTTATCTCCAGTCGTTCACGGGGCAGGTACGCAGCAACGGGACCGCCACCTTGGTCGCCAATGCCATCGTGGTGCTGTTGGGCACGAACACGGACGGGAATAATTTCGTCGGCGGCACGGTGGCAAATAATGCAGGCAATTATTCGTTCAAAGTCGCTCCGGGCTCCTATCAATTGGCCGCTTTCAAAAGCAATTTCGTCGGTGACTTCACCGTTTCAGCCGTGGCCGTTGGCGCTGGCGCCACCGTGGCGACCAACGTCAATGCCATCCCGGCCACGCAAACCATTTCCGGAAGGGTGGCGGATGCGGCCAACACCAACACGCCGGTGCCGGGGATTTTGATGTTTTTGGAGTCCGCCGGCGGTTTCTTTGCCCTCAGTTTCACGGACACCAATGGCAATTTCAGCGCGCCGGTCACTGCCACCAGTTGGCAGGTCAGCGCCCAAGGTCAGGATGCGGCGCTTCACGGTTATGTGAGTTTTCAAAACGCCCGTCTGGTGGACACGAGCACCGGCAACGTTGCAAACGTAAACATCCTGCTGCCGAAAGGTGCCGCCATGATTTATGGCATTATCATGGATGAGTTCGGGAACCCGTTTCCAGGAGCTGACGTTTTTGGTGAGGACCGCGACACTTATCAGTATGAGTCGGACGGCGTCAGCGATGCCAACGGCAGCTATGCGGTGGCGGCGTTGGCCGGGAATTGGAGCGCCAACTTGTCCAACGATGATCCCCGGCTCACCAATTACGTCTATGCGGGCAACGGCGTTACCACCCTGCTCGCCAACAGCCAGGCCGTGCGGCACGATTTCGTGCTCAAGCTCGCCACCAATCACATCACCGGTTACGTCCGCCACAATCTTAGCAACCCGATCGCCGGCGTGGGCGTGTATGCCTACGCGACGATCAACGGCACCAACTTCAGTGCGGGCAACGCCCTGACGGATGGGAGCGGCAACTACACGTTGAACGTCGTCAATGGTACCTGGGGGGTGGGCGTCAGTTGCGGCTGCAATGATTGCAGCGACAGTTTGAGCGGGCGGGGTTATCAGTGCGTCAACAATCAAAACGTGAACATCCTGAACGGCAACGGGATGGCGAATTTCACCGCCCAACCGTGCGGCACGCTCCAAGTTACGATGGGTTCGCCGCTACCGGGCGGGCAGGTCGGCCAGTTCTATCAGCTCCAACTTCAAGCCAATGGCTGCAATCAGCCTTTTTACTGGGACCTCGCTCCCGGCTCCCTGCCTTTGCCCGGCGGATTGGATATGAATTCACCCAACGGATATATTACGGGCACTCCGAGCAGTGCCGGCACTTTCAATTTTACGCTTCGCGTCAGCGACAGCACCTTGGCGACGGCGACTCTGGCGGTGTCGCTGACGATCACCCCGGCGGGCGTGCCGTTGCAGGTCACGACGACTTCTTTGCCCAACCGCGCCCTCAACACGTTTTTCAGCCAACCCTTCAATGCTACCGGTGGGCAACCAGCTTACAGTTGGTCGCTGTCGCCCGGCTCTGCGGCCCTGCCGCCCGGCTTGAATATTTCCAGCGGCGGCACCCTCTCCGGCACGCCCACCAACAGCGGCACGTTCTCCTTCTTCGTCCGCGTCACCGACTCCCTCGCGGCGACCGCTGACCAGTTCCTTTCGCTGACCATCACCAACGGCCCGTTGCAGGTCACGACGCTCACCCTGCCCAAAGGCACCGTGAGCGGGTCGTACAACGCGCAGCTCGGCGCCGGTGGCGGGCAACCGCCCTACCGGTGGACCTTGCCCCTGGGTTCGGCGCCGCTGCCAACCGGTCTGTCTCTTGCGACCAACGGCATCATCTCGGGCACCTGCAACACCACCGGGGCGTTCCCGTTCATCGTTTACCTAAATGATGCGAGTTCGGCCTTCGTGTATCAGCCGCTGCAAATCACAGTGAATCCGCAGCCCACGCTGAGTTCCCCCGCCAAACCCTCGGCCACCCAATTTCGCTTCCAGGTCAGCGGCGTCGCCGGCCAGAACTACACGATTCAAGTTTCCACCAATCTGATCAACTGGAACTCCATCGCCTTCACCAACGCGCCAACTGCCACGTTCACCGTCGTGCTCTCCCAGGCAACCAACGGACCGGGCTTTTACCGTGTGATGGTGGGCCCGTAGGCTGCGAAGCGTTTGGACGAATGTGGCAAGGGTCGCCGATTGGGGTGAGCGGTCAGTCGCCAGAATAAATCTCCGTTCGCTAGCCTTTCTCTTTTTAGGAGCGGTCATGGCATGTTCGGTCCATTGCGGGCGGCGTCCCAGGGGCAAATCCTTCCTGTCCTGTGAGGCGCTGATTCGGAGGCTGTCCCTCGTTCGGGAGCCGTTCCGCTCCGTCAGCCTCCCAACAAAAGACAATCACTTCGCGAATCCTAGACCGCCGGCGAAATCGGGACCTGACGCGAAATCCAGGTTCCGCGGCGATGGGAAACCTTCCGATCGCATCGGCAATTTAATCCGCGAACCTTGGGGACTTCGGTTCTTCGTTCGGTTCTACACCGGCGCCCGCTGGAGGAAACCTTCACCACCCGAGAGAACCACCAGCCCGTGGATATTTGCTTTTAAGCATGGAGTATCTTGCATACGCTG
>JANOHH010000808.1:0-4165 GCA_031406395.1 Verrucomicrobiota bacterium
CTTGCCGAGCGCGTTGCCCTGGAGCGAGCCCGCGCGGTACCCGATGCGGCCTTGCTGCGCAGGCTGTCTTTTCTGAAGACCGCAGTGGTGGTCTCTTCAGACGGCACCAACGTGCGTTTTGGCGCGGGTTATCCCATCACCCCGTGGTCAGATATCATGGAATTGCTCCGGCGCGAACTGCCGAAATACGGCGGCTCCTTCATCCAGACCGAGGATGAGATTGCCGCAATCTCGATGGCCATTGGCGCGAGCTACGCCGGGCGGGTCGCGGTCACGGGTTCGAGCGGGCCGGGTATTTCGCTCAAAACGGAAGCACTCGGTTGGGCGGTCATGGCGGAAATGCCGCTGATCATCGTGGACGTGCAACGCGGCGGCCCCTCGACGGGCATGCCGACGAGCATTGAACAATCTGACCTGAACATCGCGTGCTTCGGCAGCCACGGCGATGCTCCGCGGGTCGTCATTGCGCCGGCGGACGTGGAAGATTGCTTCTACACCGCGATTGAAGCGGTCAACATCGCGCGCAAATACAGCGTACCGGTCTTTATTATCACTGATCAGGGTATTGCCACACGCATCGAAGCCTTCACCGAACCCGACTTGGAAAAAGTTTGTCAGGACATCTCTCCGGACTTTACGCCGGTAGCCGAACACAAGCCCTACGATCTGTCCAAGCCCGACGGCATTACGCAGCACCTGCCGCCTGGCACGCGCATCGGCAGCGGCAAATACCCGATCGTCACCGGTCTGGAACACGACGAACTCGGCCACCCGACCGGCTCGCCCAAACTGCACATGCAGATGATGGCCAAACGGCGCAAGAAATTACAGGCGCTGGGCACGACGCTGCCGACACCAAAAGTTTATGGCCCCCCCGAGGGCAATATTCTGCTCGTGGGCTGGGGTTCGACTCAGGGCCCGATCAAAGAAGCGGTGGATCGTTCCCGCGCCGCCGGCGACAGCGTTTCGTCGCTGCACATCAAACATCTGAATCCGCTGCCGCCGGGCTTGGAAAACATTTTCTCCGGATTCAACCACGTGCTCGTCATCGAAATGAATGACGAAGGGCTTTACGGATTCGGCCAGCTGGCCGGCTTGTTGCGCGCGCGTTTTTGCGACCCGAAGATTCGCGGCATCACCAAGACTGACGGCCTCACGTTCAAGGTCAAAGAAATCCTCGAACGCGCCAAAGCCAATGTGGCTGACGGCCGTCGTAAAATGTGATAACGTGAAGGAGCGATGAACTTGCTCAATGAACATTCAACAACGGCTCGAAGTTTTCTTTCAGCGACTAAAGACGGCACCGCCCGCCGGCAGCGCCGAGGAAGCGATGGAGTTGGTTTGTCGGCTGATCGAGCAAGTCGAGGACGAGTTTTGTCCATTGGCGCGCGAAGAACCAGCACCGATCCTATTTACGGGGCGGATGTATGCCCCACAGAAAGATCGGATGCGTCGCATTTTGCCGCAGGGCACTATCGTCGCCGACACGAGACATCACAGGGTTTTTTGCCAGCCGACCGGCGAGATATCCATTTTACGCATGTCGCGTTTTACAACCCAAACCGTGTTTCTTAAGAAGGGACGCAAGCAATGAACACTCCGCTGCAGCTACAAGACCTCGTCGCCGAGATTGTTCATACCTATCCGTCAGCGCAAATGGAGCTTGATCCACTGCCATCGGGGGTTTGTTTCTTGTGGGCTACCGTGGCGGACCGCAATTTTGTGCTTGAGTTTCATCCAAAGCAGGGCACGGGCGTTTCGGAAAATCTTCCCTCCACGCCGCCCTTTGTCGGCCACGACCACGGTTTCGATTCGCTTGATGAAGCCGTCAAGCGTTTCAAGCAAATGCTGGCCAAGGCAGCCCAGGAAAGACTATCAACCGCTGCTTGACCAAATTGTTTCAAATATGAACCACATTACCACTGAAATCCCCGCGCGCACCGCCGGCAACCTCACCACCGTCGCGCCGCTGACCGTGCCCGCGCCCGAGGAACGCAAGGGCCTGACCAAAAAAGAAGTCGCCGCCGATCATCCGACGTGGTGTCCCGGCTGTGGCGATTTCTCGGTGCTGGCGTTGTATTTCAAGTTGATTGAAAAACGCAAAATTTGGCACGAAAAGATCACTACGATTGCGGGCATCGGCTGCTCCAGTCGTTTCCCGTATTTCGTCCAGGCCCACGGGGCGCATTACATTCACGGCCGCGCCCTGCCCTTCGCGAGTGGCATTTCCCTTTCCCGCCCCGACCTCCACGTCTTCGTGTTCGGTGGCGATGGCGACGCTTTTTCCATCGGGGGCAACCACTTCAACCACACCGCGCGCAAGAACATCAAGCTGACCTATTGCGTGATGGACAACTGGGTTTACGGCCTGACGAAGAAGCAGACTTCGCCCACCTCCCCGCTCGGTTTCAAAAGCAAGACCGACCAATGGGGTGCGGTGGACTATCCCATCAACCCAATGAAACAGGCCATCGCCGCCGGCGCGACGTTCGTGGCCCGCACCACGCACACGAATCCAAATCACGTCCTGCAAATGATGGAAGCCGCCATGGATCACGATGGTTTCAGCTTCATCGAATGTCTGAGCGAGTGCGTCGAGTTTTACGAAGGCGCCTTCGATTCCAGCAACCCGCGCAAAGGCGGCGTGTTCAACCTCGTCCCGCCGACCCACGACGTGACCGATGAAGCGGCGGCCTACAAGCTGGCGGGTGAGGATTTTCCCGGCAGCTTCGGCATTTTCTACAAGGTCACCAAGCCGACGAAGAACACTAAAGAAACGCAGATCAACCAGACGATGATGGAAAAATTCAAGGGGTTGAAAGACTGGCAGATCCTCCAGAAGAACTTCGAGCGAATGAAGTAGGTGGTTAGCTTTTTCAAAGCTCGAAGCCCCGGCAACCTGCCGGGGCTTTTTGCTTTTGCCTGTCAGGGCGATCAACCGAAGACCGAATCCAGACTTGGCAGCCGGTGATTTTGCTTTTACGGTGACGGTGTGATTGGGTTTCTGCGATTCATGGGCATGCTAAACGCGGCCGTTTGGCTGGGGGCAATGGTTTTCTGTTCCACCGCTCTTCGGGCCGCCGTAAGCTCCCCGGACATGGTGAATCTGGTCGGAGTGAAATACTTTGCCCCGCTTTCCGGCGCCATGACCCAGATCATCTTCGCCCGGCTTTTCCAGCTCCAAATCGCCTGTGCCCTGCTCGCCTGGCTGCATCTGCTCGGCGAGTGGCTCTACCTGGGCCGCCAGCCGCGGCGCTGGCCGGTGGCATTGCTGACCGGGCTCTTTACCCTTAGCCTGATGGGCAGTTTGTGGATCGGCCCCAAACTCCGGGGGCTGCACCGCGCGCAGAATTCGCCCACGACCCGATTGGAAGATCGCGACCTGGCCAATCGGAGTTTTCGATTGTGGAATGGCGTTTATCAAGCCGTCAACGTAATGATGATCGGCGGCGTGCTTGTCTATTTTTGGCGGGTCACGAAATCGGATGATTCCCCGCGTTTCGTGCGCCCCGCGAATTTCCGAAGTTGACAAACAAGGATTGTCGTCAGACTTATCGGTGAAACTCGGAGCCGAGATTAACACGTCTACCATGGAAACGATATGATCTCCAATGAACGTCCGTCACCTTACGGCCAGCGGTCTTTTAGTTCACCCAAGCCGCCGGTCGCCGAGGACACCCTCAAATCCGAAATCATCCAGATCGAGCGCAAGACGTTCCATTTCACCCTCAAGGAAAACCCGCGCGGACGTTTCCTCCGCATCACCGAGGACGTCGGCGGCCGGCGCGACACGATCATCATCCCGGCGCCAGGCTTGGAGGACTTCAAGAAGCTCCTGGACGCCATGGTCAAAGCCTCGGCGGAAATCCCACCGAAGCATTGAGCCGCCCGCTCCTGGCCTGCTCCGGCCCTCCGCGACCTTACACCGGTGATTCGGCGGCGGGGTGGTTTTAGCGCTCTAATCGCGCTTCACAAAAAAAGCTGCAACCAACAACACTCCCCCGAGAGCAATTGCCGCCAAGCTCACGTAGAGGCTGTTGATCGGCGGCCGAAAATGAAATTCGACCCGATGCTCACCCTTGGGCACTTGCACCCCCCGCATCAGGTAATTACAGCGTAACAAGGCGGCGGGCTGGCCATCCACCGTGACTTGCCAGTTGGGATC
>JANOHH010000811.1:0-2402 GCA_031406395.1 Verrucomicrobiota bacterium
CCCAGCGGCGCGAACCGGCCATTGGTATTGTTCAACAGCCGGAAGCCATTTCCCTCCATCACGAAGAGGCTGTTACGCCCGTCGTGGTTGTAATCCAACACGCCGAGCGGCCCATGGTAAACTGCGGCCGATGGTCCGAACGCGGCGCTCGTCGTATCGGCGAAGCGAACCGGAACCCCGTTGCGTTCCGGTTGCGCCAGGCGAAAAGCGATCCGCGGCTGAGTGTACACGCTGCGTTCAAAAGTCGCCGGCCCGCTCGCGGCACCTGGATTTTTCGCTTGGATCTCCTGATGACGGGTCAGCGCCTGAGCCGCCTCGGCGGTCCGGTTCACTCGTTGATAAAGCCGGCTCAGTTGGTAATGGCCGGAAGGATGGTCGGGTTGGAATTGAACCAGCGTTTCGAATTCGCGGATGGCGTCTTCCAAGCGACCCAACCGTTCCTGGGCCACGCCCAGTTGGAAATTAAGGGCATCCACGGCGGGCTCAATTTTCTGTGACTGCTGAAATGCCTGGACCGCCGGCTCGGCTTCGTTCAGGCGCAGATGCGCGCAACCCATCAGGTAATAGGCCGCTGCGTTGTTGTGATCCAAGGTGAGCGCCGCCTGACATTGCGTGATGACAGCCCGGCTGTCGCCCGCCAGCAGGTAGGCATTGGCCAGGTTCAAATGGGCATCAATACTTTCCGGGGCGAGTTTGACCGATTGCGAGTAAGCCACAATGGCGTTGGTGGCATCGCCCTTTTGCAAATATCCCTGCCCGAGCGTCATCGAACGTTCGAAGCCGCCCGTATCTTGCCGGCACCCGACCAACAGCACCACCATGGAGGTCATGAGGCCGAACCCAATCCAAAGCACGAGTTTTTTCATCCAGCGAGAGTCTGGCTCGGCGTTGTGTGCCCGGCAATAAAAACTGCGGCTCCTTGGCACGCTGGGTGACGGGAGAGATTTACGTTACCTCCCACCCGGCATTCGCTTTAGCCTTGTCGTTACGCGGTGCTTCACGTCGGGTCGAAATTCTCTTGTGCTGTCCTTGGGGAGAAGGCACTGATCAGTCTTTCAATCGCAGCGCCGGGTATCCAGAAGACCTGGAGGAATGCCGGAGCGATGACCGCCAACCTGAGAATGGCGTCGGGAATGGCTTGAAGATTACCATTATCGGCGAGTGACGACACAGTGACATAAGCTACTGGCAGCAATATCCAAACAACGAACTTATGCGCTTTCGGGAATCGCCTTTTGAGCCATGCTCCGCAGTTAAAGTTGCGTGTGAAGATGCTTTTCTTAGTTTCGTCGGTTACGCAATCGGCTTCGTTTGCATTTTCCACCCCATTGTCCAACTCATCAGAAGGTAGCGCCGGATCGGGCGACGGAATGAAGGCGCGCCGAAGAATCCGCATGTATCCCCATTCGGCAACCAAGCCCAGCCAGGCGATTCCCGAACAGCCAATGGTCACCGGCAGCAAGAGCCCTTTGGCAAATGGTCCGCCCGAAAGGTAGGCGGATCCAAGTGCAAAAAGGACGGCTAGCCTGCCCGCCACCGAAGCGTAGGCGAGCAGCGTCGCCGTCAGGGGCTTCGGGATGCCACACCAAAGGAGTCTGGAGAAAAGTTTTACGGCCCAGGTGGCTGCTGCCATCAAGCCCAGTGGCAACACAAATCCGTAAAGGGCGACCGGATTCATCACATTATTGAAAGCGTTCATCTTTCCTAAAACGGCAAATGGAATGAGGATGACGCAGAGGATCAAACCGATCAGTCCCCAAATGAGATAAAAACGGGCGAGCGCAAGCAAGCCAACATGGCTGTTGGCGAGGCTAAGGCCAAGGCGCACAGCCTTCCATCGGGCACCCTCGAATTCGGCGCGTTCGTGTGAGTCGGCAATCATGGCGAGTTGGTTGATTATTCCTTTGCAACGAGCGCCACGTCAAGGCGCCGCTCTGGTTGGTGACCGTGACCGTGAGGTTCGCGCTATTCCAGTTGGGCAACGCGGTCGAAGTCTCGATGGCGTAGCGGGAATCTCACTTGTCGGTAAACGTCAGTGGCACTCGGCCATTTCCAGTCTTTGCTGCCAATCTCCAAAGGGACGAGTGACACAATGGCGGCGGTAACAACCGTAGACATATTGGTTTTCTTGATAGCATTTGGTTTGTTGTGGCTGGGATGGTTTACTGCCACACCGCGCGATAGAAGCGTTGCGCGCCGCTGGTCGCGCCTGGCGCGGAGAAAGTCACGGTGCCGTTCTGGTTCGTGACGGTGACCGTGAGGCCCGCGCTTCTCCAGTTGGGCAGTGCGGTCGAAGTCTCAATGGCGTAGCGGGAGACTCGCTTGCTGGTCAGCGTCAGTTGCACCGGGCCAACGATAGGTGTCAACGCCGGCTACTGCGGCCACGGAATACGGGCGCGGAA
>JANOHH010000813.1:0-2722 GCA_031406395.1 Verrucomicrobiota bacterium
CGTGCCCCACCTGCTTCCGCAACCTCGTTGTGCCTCAGGCCTCCATCCCCGGCGCATCCAACCTCGTGCTCAGCGCGTCGGAAGTGCAAACCCGCACCACTCCGCTACCCGGTAATGGCGGCGCGGGGAATGGTCGAACCGTCCCGAAAAAAGAATTTCCCTGGGCAGCGCTGGCGTTGGGATTGGTGGTGTGCATGGCAGCGGCAGCCGCTTTTGTATTTCGCACAAGGATTCTAAGCGCGTATCAACAAGCGGCGCGGGTGGAAACGAATGCTCCGCCCTCTGTGCCCACGCCAGACGTCGTGGCAGCGCCCGCCACGAGCTGGACCTTGAATCTGGCGGATGCAAAAATCCCTGCGGCCACCGCAGCCGGTCAAATCAACGGCCAGAGCTTCACATTGCCGGGGGCCGCGGTAATTAGCGATTTGCTGATTTTATGGCCCGGGACGACTTGGCCGCCGGACGCGGGCGTGGCATTGAGTCTGAGTCAATTCGCCAAAAAAGCCGAAGACCTTGCGGACAAGACCATCATCATCGAAGCCTCGCGGACGAACGCACCGCGAATGTTGCTGCGCTGGAAGGACGAGCAGGGGCAATCGGTGACGCGGGATTTCCATGAGGGTTATGCTTTGCGAGTGGAGTTCGGGTCGCTGGCGGGCACCCGGGTGTCGGGAAAAATTTATGTCGCGGCGCCGGACGAGGCGAAGAGCTATGTGGCGGGAACCTTTGAATTGGAAATCCGCAAGCCGTCGTCACCGAAGCCAAAGCCTCAGCCGTGAGAGAGGAATGCGGGTCTCCGACAAAGCGCAGCGTGGGAAAACATCCAACATCCAACCTCGAAGTGGTTCTGCTCAGACCAATGCTGAAGCTTGGAGGTTTCGGGAATTGGAATTTTGAGACTGGAAGTTCGTTCTCAGCCTGAATCGCAAGCCAGCATCCTTATTTTCCCTGCGCGGCCGCCTCATCCCGGTATTTGTAAAGTGCCGCGATCAAGCTAAACAGAATCGCCGCACCGAACGTCATTCCGGCGTAGAGCATGAATCTGCCGGGTGTTACAGAGCCATGGCCACTCGCGGTGGCCAGCACTTTGGAGATCGCCATGACCACCAAATTCCCCAACGCCACGCTCAGATTCCAGAACGCCATGATCGTGCTTTTCATTGATGGCGCGGCTTCCCGGAAGGCAAATTCCAATCCGGTGGTGGAAACCAGCACCTCGGCCGTGGTCAGGATGAGATATGGCAACACTTGCCAAAGAATGCTCATTTGCTCGCCCGCATCCACGCGGGTTTGGAGCCACGCCACGATGACAAAGCTGAAGCCCGAGAGAAAAAATCCCGCCGCCATGCGCCGGAGCGGCGAAGCCAGTTTTCCCAAGGCTGGATAGAGCAGCAGCGTCAGCAGCGGCACCAGCGTCATCACCATGAGCGGATTGATGGATTGCATGGCGGAGGCGTCGAGCTTCCAGCCGAAAGGCAGATCCATGGGCAACATTTTTTGACCTTGGGCGATCCAGGTGGTGTGGGTTTGGTCGAACAGCGCCCAGAACACAGGGATCAGGGCAAAGATGGAAAGGATCGGCCCCACCGATGCAGCCGCCCGCACTTCGGTGTCCGAGTAACGTGATTTTGCGCCGGCCCAAAATCCTTGACCGGGGACGCGGTTTCGGATCGCCGCGAACAAGACCGCCAGGAACCCGGCGCTCTCAGTTGTTCGCGCGGGCGGCACCATCACGTAATGGCGCGTCCCGAGCCAAAAGATAAACGTTGCCAAGCCCATCAAGATTCCCGGCACGCCAAACGCCCAGGCCCAACTGTGATTCTTGATCTGCGGGATCAGAAGCATCGAGAAAAAGGAGCCGAAGTTGATGGCCCAATAAAATGCGGCATAGGCTTTTTGCAAGAGATGCCGCTGGTTGGCCTGGAATTGATCTCCGAGGAACGCTGAAACGCACGGCTTGATGCCGCCCGAGCCGAAGGCGATCAACATCAATCCCGAGTAAAGACAAACGGTGCGCGCTTCCTTGCTCCCGGCCAGATCTGAGAACGCCAGCACGCCGTGCCCGGCGCAGTAAGCGAGCGAGATCCAAAGAATGGTTCGATAACGCCCCCAAAACCGATCGGAGACCCACGCACCCAGCAGGGGCATGAAGTAGTTGAAAAACTTGAATCCGTGGATGATGAACGCGGCATCGTCCTGGGATTTTTCGAGCACCCCGGTGATGTAAACCATCAGGATGCTGACCATGCCATAGTAACTGAACCGCTCCGCCGCCTCGTTGCCGATGATGAACTTGATTTGCGGCGGCCAACGGTTGTTTGTGGGTGATGGTGCGGCGGTATTCATGCGTCGGTTGCGTTGGTGATTAACGAAACGCCACCCCGCAGGCGAGCTTTTCTTTCATTCGTCACGCTTGAAGCTTGCGCGCCCTGCCATCGCTCTGTTGAAATAGCCGCGTTCGTTGTTTCCATTGCGCGATGCAAAATTACCCCAAACATTACTGCGGCGTGTTCGGCATCTTCGGGCATCCGAATGCCGCCGAGTTGACTTACTACGGCCTCTACGCCCTCCAGCATCGCGGCCAGGAAAGCGCGGGCCTGGTGACGACTCATTCCAGTCCACGCCTTTGAGGGGCACGAGCCTGCCGACAAATGCGGAGTGTAAGGTTCCGCCGTTGTAAGTTTGCGCCTCACGAGAGAAACATACTGGGTCGATCGCGTTC
>JANOHH010000833.1:0-17758 GCA_031406395.1 Verrucomicrobiota bacterium
GTCCGGTACTCGGGTCGGTGATCGAAACCCAGCGGCCGCGCGCTAGCGCCAAGCAGCAGACGATTCATCTCGAGCTCCCAACGACGCCAGCTATGGCCCTGGTGGACGCCAGCATCACGGTGCAGATTTTGGAAAATCTGGTTTCCAATGCAGTCAAGTACTCGCCACCGGGGAAGAACATTTTTGTCCGGTTGAAGCGAGAGGCGGGCGTTGTTCGCTGCGAGGTGCAGGATCAAGGCCCTGGCCTGAGCGCGGAGGATCAAAAAAAACTTTTTGGCAAATTCGCCCGTCTAAGCGCGAAACCAACCGGCGGAGAACACGCGACCGGCTTGGGCCTCTCCATCGTCAAGCGGATGGTCGAGGCGATGAACGGCAAAGTGTGGTGCGAGAGTGAGCCGGGGCGGGGCGCGAAGTTCATCGTGACGATCCCGGAGCCGGTCGAGCGCTGACAAGCTCCGGCCTTCCGGCTCAACCTCGCAGCTGTCTGGAACTCCCGCCGTTCACGGAAAATGCGGCTTGTTGTCGCGATTCCACTGCGCCGCGACTTTTTTCTGTGTGCCCACGTCTTTGTGCAACTGGCCAATGAGATCAAGCCGGCGCTTTGATTCCACGTGCCCATCGCAGTAGGCGATTGATGTCCGTTTCCCGTGGACCTCCAGTGGCCACTGCCGTTCATCGTACATCCCGATAAAACCGCTCCAATCCCGGTCGCCTTTCTGTTTGAGGTCCCAGTTGCTATCCCCCAAGGCGATCATTTCGGAAGGTTTGACCACCGCCGATTCCTTGGTCTCACCCCAAATCGGGTCGCCCAGATAAACCCCCAGGCCGGTGTTCGGGTTATTGCCCGCGAAGGCGCCCCACACATTGTAGCCATAACTCATGAAGAAACTGCCGCCCGGTTTCAATCGAACTTCATCCTTCAAATAACCGAGTCGGGCCGGCAGGCCGCTGCCAAATTTGGGAATCCATTGCGAAGTCGGAGGAGCGGCCGGACAATGAAACACCTCCGTGCTGGTACTCGAACGGTACATCGTTTGACGCAACAGGGTGGGCCAGATCCAGGCGGCGTCGTTCACCCCGTCAATGCCGACGGGATAAACCCCGTGATCGCCAATGTAAAGAATCGTGGCCACTCCCAATTGCCGAAGGTTGCTCATGCATTTCGTTCCTTGAGCCTTGGCTTTGGCCTTGCTCAGAGCGGGCAGAAGCATCGCGGCCAGAATCGCAATGATCGCGATGACCACCAGCAGCTCAATCAGGGTGAATGCCCGGCGCAACCGGAAACATGGTTCGTCAAATGCAGTTTTCATTTGATTGAATCACAATGGGGAGCGCTGTCGCGGATCCCAGTAACGGGAGTTGATCAGAGAGTTGGGAGTACCGGTATAAGGGTCTTCCGGCGGATTGATCTTGGCATCCTTTCGGGCTTCGGAGTGGCCGTCATTGAACACGACGACCCCGGTGCTTTGATGGCGGAAAGGATCGATGCCTTCAAATCCCCGGCTCGCGCTTGTGGCAGTCATGCAGGAGGTGGGCCACCACAAGCTGCTGCTCCAAAAGCCATCCGCCTTCGGCATCGAATCGCCGATCAGCAGGCTATCGCTTGGCCGCACCACCCCGCTCCGTTTGAACCACGGGAGCGTCCGGAAGTTGACGCCCCCCAGCGTAAGATTGTCGCCGCCGGCGTAAGGATGGATGCCGAGAAAATAGCCGTTGTAGCCGTAGCCGACTTTGTGGCAGTCGAACGCCCAAGCCCAGGCAATGCCGTTGTCCAGTCGTTTGTTCTTGAACGCTGGACAGCGGAACAAATTCGACTGGCCGCGCGAATAACCGGTGATCGCCGTGCCCCACCAATCCGTCAGCGCGGCGGCCGGGTCATCGCCGCCTTTCTGATTCCGGTGCGCCGGGAAGATGTCCCGGTTTTCATCGGTGTAGAACTGCACGAACAAGCCGATTTGCCGGAGATTGTTCAGGCAGGAAATCCGTTCGCCTTTTGTTTTCGCCCGGGCGAGCGCGGGCAAGAGCATCGCCGCGAGAATGGCGATGATAGCTATTACCACCAGGAGCTCAATCAGGGTGAATGCCCGGCTGGACCGGAAGATTTGGTTGTCGCATTTTGGTTTCATGGAATGAGGGTCCAAGCGTCTGCAAGGAAACTCCTAAACGCCGGCCGAAACTTCCCAGATGCCTGGCTAGAATTGCGTTTGTCCGCGCACCTGGCCGGCAACGAAACCGGGCTGCCAACGGAAATCACACCGAGCGAGTGAGCAGGCTTTTGCATGGTTGCTGGGTGGATGTTAGCGAACGGATTCGCGCAGGCCAATACCTCATTTACATTTTTCAACAAGCGATCGGCTTGGCGCTTCGAAGGCGCCGTTGAGCGCTCCTTAAATAGGGATCTGGTTTATTTCAACGAATGAATGGTGTTGTGAATTTGCCGGCTGATGGGGGTGCCGTCGGCGCCGCGGATGGAGCATTTGATCTCCATGCACCAGGTGGGTTGGATTTCAGGAATTTCGAGCGCCACCGTCTTGCGGTCAGCCATCAGCCGCGCGCTTTTCACCGAGAGCACTTTCTCGCCCGTGCGCGGGGAGCCGTAGTTTGCGGATCGCTTCAGTCCCCAAGTCGCCACGGCATAGCTCTTCACGTCCTGAGCTGCTGCGATGTCCAAGGCATCGGTGAAGGTCAACTGCACTCCATCGGAAGTTGCGTGTATCCCAACCGGCATGTAACAAGGCTTGCCGGTATAACGGACGCGAAAGAAACCGCCATCGGCGGTACGGTTTCCAGCCCAACCAAACAGGCCACACGCGTAAAGCTGGCCATCTTGCGGATTGAAGCGGCCCCGCATGATGCCGGTAGGGAACAAGGGTAGCGGCAACGCGACCACGCCGCCTTGCAGTTCCCGGCCCGTATCTTCGTATGGCACGAGAAAAATCTGACCTGTGCCATAGGAAAGGTTGAGCAAAGAACCTTGCAATGGTCCCCAACGGTCGCGCGGGACGCGGACGATCTCACCGGGCGAACGATCCATCTCGTTCACGATCCATACGAGGGGTGGTGACATCATATCGTCCGCCGCACTCTCCGGATGATCGTAGGCCCACATGTAACCGTAGAATTTTCCCTGGCGCACCCAGTCAATCCGGTTCTTCGGCGTCCAATGCCCTTCCTGATCCGTAACCAAGCAGGTGCCATCGTCATTCACACATATGCCGTTGATCGCGCGAAAACCGTTGGCCAGGATCTCGGTTTTTCCGCCATCCCGACTGACCCTGAGCACCGTGCCGTGCTGCGGCACGACGGCCGGCAAACCGTGGCGACCACACTTGCCATAATAGAAATTCCCCGCCGCGTCGGTCTGCAGCCCGGTGGCGAATTCGTGAAAATGTTCGGTCACTTGATGGTCGTTGTTGAAATTTTCGATGAAGTCAATCGCGCCATCGCCATTGCGATCCTGCAGACGCGCAATCTGGTCGCGGCAGCCGACATGGATGACCTCGTCCACAATCTTGAGGCCGAGCGGTTGGAACAGTCCGGTGGCGATGCGTTGCCAGGTTACTTTTTCCAGCGTCGGGTCGATTCCGCTCACGCGCCACACCTCGCCGTTCCACGTGCAAACCGCCGCGGACTGGCCGTCCTTGAAGAAATCAAAGCCGCTCAGGCGCATCCACGAGCGGCCCGGCATCTGCGCTTCCGTCGGCGCCGTGATTTCATCCACGGCGAACGCGCCCTCCTCGCGGCTCAATTTTCCTTGAGTCGCGATGGGCGTTTCAGATGGAGGTGCAACCTTGATTCGCGCGATCAAATCCACCGCGGGCGGGGAAGTGACCGCAAACCCATAAACCACGCCAGGATCAACCCCGGCCCCCGGATCTCCGAGAATGACTTTGATTTTCAGCGGGGTGCTGGCCGCGGGAATCTGCAGCAGGTTCATTCCCTGCTCGCGGATGATTTTGGCCGGACTCGGGCCGACCAGGAATGCCGGCACGCTTTCCGGGGCGAGCCGCGCGCGGAGGTCGTGGCTGGATTTGCCGATGTTCAGCGTGCGGGAAAAGACGGCGACTCCACCGCTCGTTTCGATGCCCGCCAGTTCCAGTACCTCCGCTTCGCCAACCGTGTAGGCCACGATGACTTCGTCACCGCTCCGATATAGCCCCTGATAATGCGCCCACTCGCGCGGCAGTGGGCCGTAGGGTTTAAGGTCCTTCCCGAGCAAACGCGGGTCCGCAAAACTGCCCGTCGCCGGATTGGCCCAGCCCGGACCGACCGGATTCACAAAAGATTTCGTGCCGACGATACTCGCATGTGTTCCATGGGAGCCATCGAAGGCGATGCCCTTCCAGTCAATGAACTTGTCGCCCGTCCATCCCGCGGCCCAGCGCAGCGTGTCGTGGTCGAACACCATCCAGGCCCGGCCTCGGGAAATGCCGCCCGGGCCCTTGTCCAGGCGCAGGGCGATCCCCTTGTAGGCGAAGTTGTTGGTGTCCACCTCATACGTCCAGAACAACGCCGGCCCAAAGTCCATCCGCAAGTACTTCGGTCCGAGCTCATACTCGATCATCTCGGCGGTCTTCTGAAACACCCCGTTCGTCCCTTTGGGCAAAGTCGCCAGATACTCCGGGGTAACGGCGAAGTACTGCGTTGGGTTGAGTGGCTTGAGGAAAGTCTCCCGCACAAAATGAATCACGTCGTAGCACTGTTCCGGGGTCAGCCACAACTGCGGCGGCATTTGATTCGTTCCCGTGACGATCGTCTTGAAGATGCTGAGCGGATCGCTGCCGTTCTTGAATGGCTCCTTCCAAAAGGCGCGCGACGTCGGCAAGGTGCCGACCTTTTCCGGCGTGCCGTGACAGGTGATGCAAACCGCGGTGTAAAGTTTTTCACCGCGCGCCAGACTGGGCGCATCCCATTTCTCGATGGCCGTCGCGTGATCCACCCCGGTCACTGCGTTTTGCCCCGAGGTCCGGGAAATCAGGACCAGCGGGAGGCAGACGGTGAGCAGGGTAAGCTTGAAGTAAAGTTTCATAGGGTATGGAAACAGGAAATGGCTGCCGCGCCGTGATGCCGCCGGGCCGGATTGAGTATCGGGACGTTCATTGTGGATCAGCAAATTCCACAAATGAACTCTGCCCCGGTCCGACGGTTAATTCGATTTGGCGTGGGCTTGGGTAAACACGATTCGATCGCCATTCTCGAGCAGAGGCGCACTTGATTTTGAGCCGCAGCACCACACGGGCGGTTGCGCTTGGGTCAGTAATCGCTTTTTCCTTGGGCTTCTTGATTACGCCCGCGTTGTTGATGAGTTCCACCACCCAGCCACGAGTCGTCCGGTTGATTTGATACTGGATGGGATCACCCAAAACTTCGACCGGAAGGGTTTCGCGAACCAGCTTTTCCAGCCGCGCCTCCGCGATGGCCGTGGATCGACCGGTGGCGGGATTGTTCCAGGATTTTAAAACTTCGGTGCCGCGATGTTTCGCGAGCCGCCAAAACCGTGACCCCAGCGCCGTTTGATGCGCCGGGGCGAGCAGCAGCTGGCAGCCCTGTTTTAGTGCGCCTTCAAGTTTGGTGAGCAGCGCGTCGTCGAACTCGATGTCCCCGGCCAGCAGAATGACCGGATAGCTGGCGAGGACATCGGTCGAGGCAGTAGTGAGTTGTACGTCGAAGATTTCTCCAAACGGCGTGGGCCGCAGGTAGCTCAACTCCGGATTGTGGGGGAACGGATTGGTGTGAATGTGATCGCTTCCGGGAAATAGTTGGTGATCGAACAAATCTCGGAGTTGGCGATCACCCGCGGTCGGTGGGAGAATTCCCCAGGGCTGGTCCATGTAGCCGTTGTAGCCAGCCAGGTGATCCAACACCACCGCCACCGGTGTGAATGGCACGCCGCGTTCATGGTTTTGCATGAAGCCGAAAACCTCGGCGGCCTTGCGACCGTGCGCGGTCAGAGTCCAGGGCGCTTCGGGCTTCTCGAAGTAGATCGCAATACTGTTCTCGGGGGTGACCATGGCCGCGCCGGCGAACCAGGCGTGCAGCCACATCCGTTCGTAAAAACTGAGCGAATGCCCGGCGTCCAATCCGCGCGCATCCCGACCTTCCAGGCGCAGCGGCCCGCTGGTGGTGCAGGCGCCGTGAAACCATGGACTGACCTGCACCGACCACGGCTTCTGGCCGGCGCGGGAAGCTCCGCGCGCAAAGGCCAGCTTCGATTGCGTGAAGGCGATGTTCTCTCCGAGTTCCAAGCCGATGCACCGCGCACCCCAGGCTCCCGCGTAGGCTTCGTAGTGGGAATGACCCGTCACGCTGATGACCCGATCCAGCAGGTCCTGGCTCTTGCTCGTGAAGTAATCTTTGATCACGTCCTGACATTCCTTTTTGCTCGTGGGGCGATGCTCATAACCCGCCAGCCCCGCCGGTTTCATCAAATGTTTGTAGGCCTCGAAATCGCTGCCGAAATTATCGCGCCACCAGGATTCCGTGTGGGACAGGTTGTGGAAGTAGTAACCCCATTCACCCAGTTGCACCGCCGTAAACACACGCACGCGATCCATGGCGGCCAGGGCTCCTTCATTTTCCTTCCCCAGCACGCCGCGCCCACCTTTGATTTGCATGTCGCCCCCCGGATAACAAATCACCGGCCAGCCGACGGTGGCGAGATAGTCGAAGATGGGTTTGGTGGTCGGCTGCGGCGTCGGCCCGGGATCAAATCCGTTGCCAAGATTCTGCGCGCGCATCACTCCGACCAGTTGTTGGATTTTGTCCAATTCACCGGGCGCCCCATACAGGCTGAAGACAAACCCGCGCTGCCCGGGCAACAACCACACCTGTTGCCCACCGCGGGTCAACGTTTCAAAATCAGGGAACGCAGTTCTGGGAGCGGATTGGACACGCCCTCCGCCCAGGATGGCCACCAGGATTGTCAGCGAAGGTATGCCGGTTTTCATTTTGAATTCTCAATCAAGGCAGCGCCTTGATGCGAATTTTGCGGAAGTAAACGGGCCCTGCCTTTTCGTATCCGTTGAGATGGCCCAGCCAGCCAATCCGGCCGTGCGGGCGGCGAAGGCCTGAGTGAGCGGCGCCATCCATACCCTGTTCGAGGTTCAAGGTGTCGAGATCAACCGCCAAGATGACGGTGCCGTTGAGTGTTACCTTGACGTGGCGGCCATCGGCCACGACTTCCTGCTCATTCCACTGGCCCCGCCGGTTTCAGGAAGCCGCGCTTCGCCGGCACGAGGCCGTAAAGCGACCCGTGTGCCTGGTAAGGGTGGATGTTAGTGAAGGTCGGATGAACATCATCCAGGATTTGGATCTCATTCCAAATCACCCCGTCGGTTCGAAAATTCAACCCATTGTTGGCGCCGGGAGAAAGTTTCACTTCAAATCGCAGGACGAAGTTGGTGAACTCCGCTTTGTTGTAAGTCAGACCACCGCCGTGATGACCGTGACAGACCAGGACCCCGTCGGCGACGGTGAAATCGGATCCCTTCCATCCGTCAAGATTCTGGCCGTTGAACATCGAGACAAATCCTTCCTCATCAGCCAAAGTAACCGGCCGTGGCCCGTTCAGGCCCTTCCCGCGGTCGGCCTTACCAGCTCCGGCTTCGACGTTCGCCTCTGCCTGGCTGGACTCAGCCGCGATGAGGTTTCCCTCAATCATTGCGACGCCGAGGAGGAGGAGCATTGCCCAGGTGGTCTTGTCCGTGTGCATATCAATCATTCAAATTTGGAAACGTCCGGCAACGATGATCCAGAAAGAACCTCGGCGCGGCAAGTATGGCTTCTCTTAGCGAGGTTGGGAGGGCGTTCGCACCACCCTCCTAGCCCGAGCGGGGTTGGGGCCGCGGGCGGTGGGTGGGTGACCGAAACGCCTTTGTCCGCCCTGAATTTCAACACGGCTTCGGAGCGGGAACACACATGTAGTTTCGGAGTCAAATGTTCCCCAGGACATCTTCCGCCATTGCCTGGGCGGGAGGTCCGCTTGCCGTTTCCATTTATGAGAGAACCTCACTGACTTTGCCTGCTTCCACGCAAACGGCGATTTCACCATCCTTGGTCAGCCAAAGCCAACCGCGCGGATCCAAGCGCATTGCGCGATTCTGATCCGTCGTCGGGATGGCAGAGGTCGCCGGGGGTGAATTCCTGAATTCGATGGCCATCAGACCGAGACAGCGCGCGGTGCGTGGCGACCCACAAATAACCATCGGGCAATTGCTCCAGACTCACTCTGGTTTGATCCGGCAAACCGTCCTCCAACTGTCAGGCCCGCGCGAACCACGCCGAATTCGTGCCGGCAAAGAGCGGCAGCGCGAGGCTCATCCCGACCAAGTTCGCCAACCACTTCCGCCCCCCCAAGGCGAATCATCAGCTCGAACACAGCCGCAATTTAGTCCCATCTCCTGCTTGGGCAAGCCGCCAGCGGCGTGCATTGGGGTTAACGTCTAAACGTTTCGTAACGCGAACCTCCCCGCAAACAAGCTTGCCAAACCAACGCCGGCGAGCTAACCATCCATCAACAAGATCATCCCGTTCAGCCATAATGTGGCGGTTCGGCATTTGGTGGATTCCATCATGAAACGATTCAGCGAACCCCACGCGGCCCGGAAACTGGCCGGCTTCACTCTGATTGAATTGCTGGTCGTCATCGCCATCATCGCGATTCTGGCGGCCATGCTGTTGCCGGCCTTGGGCAAAGCCAAGGAAAAGGCGCGGGGCATCAATTGCCTGAGCAACATCAAGCAAATGTCCCTCGGTTACAACATGTATGCAGATGATCAAAGTGATGCCATGGTAACGTTGTATTTGTTCAAGACGGCGCCGCCCGGCGCCTTTTTCCCCGGCGACGTGACGTGGTGGGTGGATTTGCTACGACCCTACCTTCAAACCACGAACCTCATCAAATGCCCGAGCGTCCAGAAAAGTCGGTTCGGCATCGCGGCGAGTCATCCGGAACTGACCGCCTGGGCCGATGACAAAACCAAACTGGCCAAAGTGAAACGACCGGTTGAGACCATTCCGTTCGCCGACGCCGGTCTGATAGCCAATTTAGCTGAAAAGGATCCCGACAAATGGGTGGAAACGCCGGGGCAGGAGTACCTCTACTGGCGAACGCCCGTCAATATAGGTTATTACGACAGCACTCCCCAGCGTCCGGTAAACCGGCACAACGGCCGTTGCAACACGGGATACGTGGATGGCCATGCGCAAGCGATCAAAGTGAGTCTGATCGGGCTGCAATATTATCCCGGAAAGAATGGCGCCGGCCAAACTGCGACCGGCTCCAGCTCGTTCGGCGGCAACGGAAAAAGTGACCCGCGCTGGATGTGGGATCTGGAATAAGGTCGGACGGAAGGTTGAACTGGGATGCTCCGTTCAAGCCAAAATAAGTAATCCTGCATGACAAAAGAGAAGCTGGTTCCGGTGCTGGCAATTCTGGCGATTGCCGGCGCAGTGGCTTGGATTTATCGGAGTCAGTCCAGCACACCAAAGTTTGACCTGCATCCGTACCACGCACTGGGCGCCGGCACAGCCGAGGAAACCGCCAAATTATTGGGCAACCAAGGTTCGGTGGTGGTGATTTGTCCCGACACCAGTGAATTCAAAAATGCCGCCGTGGACGGACAACTGCAGTCCTTCCAAGCCACTATCCAAAAAAACAAGGCGATGTCGGTCGCCGCCACGGTCAGGTTCAAGCTGACGCCGATGGAAGCCATGGCGACGGGCGGGGCGCTACCGCAGGATCAGTTTCTCCAGTTGCTGCAAAGCCACCCAACCGCGGGCGCGGTTGTTTTGTTTTGCGCGTTCCCGTCCCTCGCTTCGCAGGATTATGCCACGCTGAAGCAAAGCGGTATGAAAGTCGTCGTCGCCTCCGCCTGCATGCCGGGCTACCGGAAGCTTGTAGAATCGCAGGTGATTCACCTGGCAATTGTTCCCCAATTTGACCATTCGGCCACGGCCGGCAATCCCCCGCCGACGTTGCGAGGATGGTTCGAGCAGGAATATCAAGTGATCACCTCCGCGAACGCCGCCACCTTGCCGTATTGAACGACAGGTAGGAATTTGGAAGTGGGAGACAAAGCCGTGCAAGGCCGCAGTCATTAAGGAACTAGCGCGGAAGCCCGATCTACTTCGACTTCGAGAGTAGTGATTGCAGGCGGAATAAATGCCCGGATCGGAACGGTGTTCAATGTCGTTGGCACGCCAGCCGTGGCACCTGAGGTGCGAAGCCCCACGCCCGGGCCAGATTGAAACATCACCCGGCTTTGTTTGGCGACACCATCGGCGAGGGATCGGGCGTTCATTCGACAACGGCAATGCCGGAGAGTATACCAAGATCAATGCAAGCCGCTCGCACCACCACCAAGCGAGCGATCACCACGCGCAAGGACTCGACCTAGAAACGCAACGTGGCCGCCAGGATGAACACCCATGCGTCCGGTATCGATGCGGAGCCTCCGGGATGAATCGCGCGTTGTACGCTGGCATGCATGGTCCACCAGGCGGTCATCTGCGCCTTGTAACTCAACTCCACCACCGCTTCATAGTCCACCAAAGCGTCGGCGGGAAAGAACCCTGGTACCACCGCATTTACCGATTCCTGCCCCGTCCGAATGTCGCTACTCATTTTGAGATACGATGCGGCGAGCGCAATGGAATCATAATCGCGGGCCGGTATCAGACCTTTGTAAACCAGTCCCCCGTCAACGCTAAACTCGGTCAAGTTGCGATCGGGCGGCGCGCCGGTGAGTCGAAAGAATCCGACCAGTCCTTGTCGGGCTGGATCGTCTTTGCCGGCTTCGCGATAAAGCGTCTGGTCCGCTAGAAAATACAGGCCATAGGTGTTCGGATGAAAACTTACCGCATTCGCTCCGATGGCAGCCCCGAAGACAGATTCAACATCGGGAAAATCACCGGTATGATAAAAGGCGCCGAGCTTGAAGTTGCCTGGCAGGCCCGTGTCTTCCTTCCCCTGATTCAGACGGTAGCCCGTTTCAAAATAGAGCAGCACCCCCTCCTGGCGGTTGAGTTCGATGCGAGTGCCGTCGTCCTGATCTGGATAACCATCGTAAGCCGCTACCTGTAGGTAAGTATTCTCGGTCGTCTTGATCTTCAAAAGCGCCCCCGGGGCGCCGTATGGCGTGGAGGCCAAGGCATGAAAGCCTGGTGGAAAACCGGGGATGTCGTATACATTAAAGGCCAGCGTGGGGAAGAAAAAGGTCTGGTTCAGGAGGCTGATAGACGCCAAGGAGTTGTAATACTCCGCTACTAGAAAATCCTGATCCACACACATTTGGCCGAATTTGAGGGAGACCTTGTCGTCCAAAAACTTCTGTTCATACCAAAGCTCCCAAAGTCGCCAAGTGTCTGGAAAATCGATCAGGTTCACCTTGTTCAGGTCGCCGACATATTTGTCGGAGAAAGGATAATTGCCATTGATCCAGGTCCCGCTCACATGCAAGTGTCCACCGTCGTAGCCCGCGAGTTTCGCCGAATCCAGATCCATCATCATGAGCAGGGCGCCCTCGTAGGTCGAGCCCGTCTGCTTGCCACCTGCCAAATTGTATGGGTTTGAGGCAAGGTAAAAGAACTCGAAGTCCACTCCGTGTTCCTTGCTCAATTTGGTTCGCAAACCACCCCAATCGCCGAACAGGTAATCCTGTTCGAAAAACTTCATAAGGTCCGATTTTGCGGGTTCACCGGCGACTGCCGAAACCGCTTCCTCCGCTCGCGATCCCCCGACCGGAAGCAAGCCGAGGGCTGCCGTTAGCAATGCGGTGCGACAATAGTTCATTTTCATAGTTTGCAGTCGTGCTATTACGAAGAACGCCAATGCAAGCCGCCCGGGTACGGATTACCGGCCATTTGTGCCGATGTGACGCTTAAATTTAGCAGTTGCCATGCCCCAAACCAGACGGCCTACGGTCGAGAAATAGCTGCGAGTGATTTCGGCGGAAAGGAAGGCCAGGTACACATCGTTGGACGGCCAGGCGCCGTTGGACGCGAAATAGAGGGGGTTTTCGCTGCCCCGGTATTTTGATTTGTGGAACGCCAGTCCTTGAAAATTGTAGATTTCGTTCCCGTATTGGACACTTAGCTTGAAAAACAACTTGGCACCGAAATCGTCGTTAAACTTTCCCTGCTCCAAGTTAATGAAGGGTGACAAGCAGAGATTCAAGATTTCCTTGCCCTCGGGTTTGAACCGTTCCATCGCTTCCATGTGGATGGCCGTGGCCAGTCTTCCGAAACGTTTTTCATTGCAACGGGAAATATTGGCCGCGTACCCAACCACTTTTCCTTCCCGGTACATGGGGTCATAGAAAATAAAGCCCGCCACCTGCCCTTCCCGGTCATAGGCAACGAATTTGCGCACGTCTTCCTCGAATGCAAACACGGGCCGCCGGGCATAAATCCAGATTTCGCGGTCGTTGACCTTCTTCGTGCCAATCCATTGGGCGGAGAGGGCGTTGAGTTCTTGCCGGTTGACGGACTCGATCTTTTCCTCACGAATGACGATCCCCTCACGCTTGGCTTCGTTGCGCCCACGCTTGATCAGGTCCAGTTCTTTCCAATTGCCCGCGGTGTTGTAGGTCTGAATGGGTAGTTCCGGTTCGCTACCAATGCAATTGACTTTGAATCCTTGTTCGCGCAGCGCTACCGCGCAAGGTTCGGAAACGCAAGCAAACACGGCGCGAGGATTTACCGAAAGAAAATTGCGGATGATTCGGGCATAGTCGTCCACCGCGCAAACGGGATCGGAAAAGGCGAGCTTCTTCGGTTGACGAGCAAAAACTGGATGTTGCGCGGTGGTGTAGGCGATGTAGCCGCAGTCGTCGATGAAGTATTCCATGCCCGCCTGAAGCGTGGCGTACGAAAGCGCTTCCCGTCCGTGTTGCTTAAGAAACGGCGAAAGCAGCGCCCACTTTTCTTTCGCCCCCAAACTCTTGGCGGCCTGCGCCTCGATGATCTTGATTCCCATTTTGAAGGGCGCCGGCGACATCACGGTCTTCAGCCAGTGCCGCGGTCAGGTTCTGCAAAACCCACTCCGCCGTCAACGCAAACACCTTGGCCTTGTGCCGGTCAAGGTGACCCACATGGCCGTTACCTGGAATTATGTGCAACGCCTTCTTGCAAGTAAGCGCCGCATACAACAAGCACGCGGTCTGGGGCGGATCCAACTTGTCGTCTTCACCCCACAGAACCAACGTCGGTGCAGAAATGCGTGAAACCCGCCGAATGGTATCCACGAAAAACGCCTCGGCCCCGCCAGGGAAAGGAAAGGCCATAAACGCCGCCAAGCCCTTCGTATCCGCCGTAATTCGCCGGTTGATTTCCGGGTCGGAGGCAAGGTGCAGGCCGCCCATCTTGGCCAGTGGCAGACGCCATTGGTGGTTGGTGAGTCGCTTCTTGAGGCCTCCGATAAAGACTAAAGACTTGAGGAACAAAGTCATCGGTATCGGCAGAGAGTTTCGCACCGTGGCATCGAGCGCGACCAGAGCTTTCAGGCGCGGATCAACCACGGCGGCTTCCAAAATGGCGGTGCCGCCGGAAGACAGGCCGAACGCGCCGATGCGATTGCCGTCAATCTTCGGGTGGGCCGTCAGAAAGCCAATCGCGGCCTGCACATCCGCCACCCATTCGTGAATGTGGATGCAAAAGCGCTCCCCACCGCTCTCGCCGTGGCCATGCAGGTCAATCGCGAACGCAGCTACTCCACGGGCAGCCAGCAGTTCGCAAAGTTCAAAATAGTTCTCTTTGAATTCGCCCGCGCCATGGCAAACGATCACCACAGGTGCCGGGGTTATGGTTGACGGGAGGAAAAGGATCCCGACCATTTCATCACCCAATGATTTCAACCGCACGGTTTCTCGCAAAGTCTTCACAATCAGACTTAAGTCCAAGCGGTTTGGGTACCACATGCCGTTTGACGAACTTTTTCGCAGGAGAAAATCGTGATTCTCCCGTCCAAACCCAAGTCGTTGCCTTTGGCGTGGACACCCCCTGTCCAGAAAGGCACACCCCATTGGACCCGCTAAAAACATTGCGCGTTTTTTGTTGTCGCAACCCTTAACTTAATAAATCATTAGTTAAAACGTGGGAATGAAGGCACAATGGACGATCGGTAGCCGCAGCAAGGCTCCAGTCCATTAGTGTCGCAGGTCGTCTTTAACCATGTCCGCCCGTAGCCAGCATCGAACCGATGGAAGCGCCGAAGGGTTGAACCTCGCGCGTTCGCTTCGCGAATGTCTCGCGTCAGGCGTCCTTGTGGTAAACGGGCGCGAGCAGATCGTTTCCGCCACGCCCGAATCCGAACGACTCCTTCACCTCCCAGCCGGTAAAACCCTTCGCGGAAAGCTAATGTTGCTGCCTGGGCCGCTCCAAGACGTCGTGCGCGAAGCCATCGCCGGCAAGACCACCATTATCCGGGAGCACCTGACGCTGACGCTGGCGGGTAAAAACTCCCGAGATTTCCACGTCACGGCCCAGCCGATTCAGCGCGAATCCAATTCGCTTGATGTTGTGGTGGTCCTCTGCGACGTGACCAGCTTCGCCCAACTTGAACAAGGGATCACTCGCCTCGATCGCCTAGCCACGCTCGGCACGCTCTCCGCAGATATGGCCCACGAAATCAAGAATGCTCTCGTCGCCGTAAAAACTTTCGTAGATCTGTTGCTGGAAAAGCATCGCGACGAAGAACTCGCGGACATCGTTAGCCGTGAAATGCGTCGCTTGGACACCATCATGCGCCAGATGCTGCGGTTCAGCGGTAAGGAGCGTTCCGCCCACGGCCCCGTCCGCTTGCACGATGTACTCGAACATTCGTTGCGCATGGTGCAGCATCAACTCACGGGCAAATCTATTTCGCTTAACACCGCCTTCAACGCCACGCCCGACGCCGTACATGGCAATGACCATCAGTTAGAGCAGGTTTTCGTTAACCTCCTGCTCAACGCCGTCGAAGCCTCCGACCCGAATGGCTCGCTCACCGTCGCCACCGAATTGGTCACCGCCGCAGCCCCGCGGCCCGGGCAACCGCACGTGCGGATCACCGTCGCGGACACCGGCATGGGCGTCGCCCCGGAAAATCTGGATCGGATGTTCGATCCGTTCTTCACCACCAAGCAGCACGGTACCGGCCTCGGCCTGCCGATCACGCGCCGCATCGTTCACGAACATCATGGGCACATCACCGTGCGCAGCGAACCGAACATCGGCACCACGTTCAGCATCCTTCTCCCCGCCGGCGACCAGGCCCGTTGAAACCGGGCCATGAGCCGCCGTTTCAAAATCGCCATCCTCAGCGACGTTCATTACGCGGGCCCGACCGAACGCGCCGCCGGCGATGATTACGAAACCCGAGACCTCAAACCTGCCTGGCTCCGCTTCGCGCTCGAACTCTATCGCGAACATGTCTGGCTGCGTTACCCGCTCCGGCAAAATCCGCAACTGGATCGCTTCCTCGCCGAAGTGGGCGACGTGGATTACGTCATCGCCAACGGGGACTACGCCTGCAACGTCGCCGCCGTCGGTCTGAGCGATGATGGCGCGCTGGAGAGCGCACAAGAGTGTCTCGGCAAACTCCGGGCGCGCTTCGGCGGAAAACTGCGGGCGAATTTCGGCGACCACGAACTCGGCAAGTTCCGGCTCCTGGGCACGCGCGGCGGACTGCGGCTCCAGAGCTGGCACCGGTGCCGCGAAGAACTTGGGCTGCAACCGTTCTGGCGGCTCGACCTGGGCAACTATGTTTTGTTCAACTGCGTGTCCACCCTCGTCGCCCTGCCCCTGTTTGAAGCCGACCTGTTGCCCGCCGAAAAGCCCGCATGGGAGCAGCTCCGCGAGCAACATCTCGCCGAAATCCGAGCAACCTTCACCGCGCTGCGGCCCGATCAACAGGTGTTGTTCTTCTGTCACGATCCGACCGCGCTGCCCTTTCTCGGGAGGGATGACCCGGTGCGAGCAAAACTTTTCCAGATCGAACGCACCATCATCGGCCATCTCCACTCGCCGCTCTATTTGCGCCTGAGCAAACTGCTATGCGGGCTACCGGTAATGCAGCGCTTCGGGCATTCGGTCCGCCGCATGAGCGCGGCGTTGAACGAAGCCCGCTCCTGGCGCGACTTTCAAGTGCTGCTTTGTCCTTCACTCGCCGGCATCGACCTTCTCAACGACGGTGGCTACTATACCGTCGAACTCGACGCCGACGCCGAAACGCCCGCCCGCTTTCAGTTCCACCCGCTTCCCCGTTGAAGAATTTGTCCCGCCGGAACAAAATTCTGTCGGAACAAAATTCTTGTCAATCCCAGAAGGCAGCCTCTAGTCTGCGCCGGCATCATTTAGGCGCATGACTTACCCCAAAATCACCCTGCCTCAGTTGTTGGGACAGACCGCAGCGAAATCGCCGCATCACCCAGCCCTGCTTTACTTCGGCGCAAAAATCTCCTACGCACAACTTCAGGATCATGTGGACCGTTTGGCGGCGGGGCTGCAGGCCATCGGAGTCAAACCGGGCGATCGGGTTGCGTTGCTAATGCCCAATTGCCCACAGTTTGTAATCAGTTTCTTTGGGGCAATGCAGGCGGGCGCAATCGTCACGGCGACCAGTGCCATGTACACCCCGCGCGAGATCACCCACCAGTGGAACGATGCGGGCGCAACAGTTGTGATCGCGGATCGCCGGCTCTATCCGGTAATCATAGCCGCGCTGCCCCAACTGATTTCCGTACGGCATATCATTCTGACTGGTGCGCGACAGTATTACCCGCGGCCGTTCCAAGAGTTCTGCGCCCGCTTACATTCAGACCGGTCGGCCATGCCTCCAACCAGGTCAAAGCCGGTTTCGCCCAAGGCTGCTCAACCCAGCGGGCCGGCGCTTCATAAATGGGAAGCGCTCCTGAGCAACTCCCCCGAGCCGCGGCCGAGCGGTTTGACGCCTGCGGACATCGCATGCCTGCAATACACCGGCGGCACCACGGGAACGTCCAAGGGCGCGATGCTCACCCACGCCAACCTGGTTACTAACGCGTACCAAGCCAGTAGCTTGTTGACCCGGAACAGCAAAGGCGAAGAGGTAATGGTCGCCGCGCTGCCCTTGTTCCACATTTTTGCGATGACTTGTGTGATGATTAGTTCGGTTGAGATCGGAGGGACTGTGGTCATTCTACCGCGGTTTGAACTTCGCGCCGCCCTGAATGCCATCCGCAAGTATCGGCCAACCATGTTCCACGGCGTTCCCACGATGTATGTCGCCTTTAACAACACGCCCGGAGTCGAGCGTTACGGGTTTGGCTCGCTGCGGATGTGCATGAGCGGTGGGGCTGCGTTGCCCGCCGAGGTCCGGCAAAAGTTTGAGGCTTTGACCGGCGGAAAACTGGTGGAAGGTTACGGCCTGACCGAGACCTCCCCCGTCACGCATGTCAATCCGCCGGAAGGTTCGCCGAAGGTGGCCAGCATCGGCCTGCCGATTCCCGACACTGAAGCGCGGATTGTGGACTTGGAAACCGGGACGCACGAAATGCCCCTGGGTGAAGTCGGCGAGATCGCGATTCGCGGTCCCCAGGTCATGAAAGGTTACTGGAACAAGCCGAGGAAACCGCGCTGGTTTTACGCGACGGGTGGCTCTACACCGGCGACATCGCGAAGAAAGACGCGGACGGCTACTTTTACATCGTGGACCGCAAGAAGGACATGATTATTGCCGGCGGCTTCAATATTTATCCCCGTGAAGTCGAGGAGGTTTTGTTCGAGTGCCCGAAGATCCAGG